>JADLFL010000068.1 GCA_020845575.1 Acidobacteriota bacterium
GGCCATCTGGAAGATCTCGTTGCGCTTCTTCTCGCCGCCCGAGAAGCCCTCGTTGACGCCACGCTTGAGGAAATCGGTCTTCAGCCCGACCGCCTCGCACTTCTCGCGCGCCAGCCGCATGAAGCGCACCGGATCCAGCGGCTCGACGCCGCGGTGCGCGCGCACCGCGTCGACCGAGGCCTTGAGGAACTCCATGTTGCTGACGCCCGGGATCTCGACCGGATACTGGAACGCGAGGAACAGCCCTTCGCGCGCGCGCTCCTCGGGATCCATGTCGAGGAGATCCTTGCCGTCGAAGAGCACTGTCCCTTCGGTGACTTCGTAGGCATCGCGCCCCGCCAGCACGCTGGCGAGCGTGCTCTTGCCGGAGCCGTTGGGGCCCATGATCGCGTGTATCTCGCCGGCGTTCACGTCGAGCGTGATGCCGTTGAGGATGTTCTTGTCGTCGACGCGCGCGTGGAGGTTCGTGATTTGCAGCATGATGGCTTACGGCTCAGGGCTTACGGAAACGGATCAGGCTCAGGCGTTCGGCGCTAGCCGACGCTGCCCTCGAGGCTGATGCCGAGCAGCTTCTGGGCTTCGACGGCGAATTCCATCGGGAGCTCGCGGAAGACGTCCTTGCAGAAGCCGTTGACGATGATGTTGACGGCGTCTTCGGTGGAAATACCGCGCTGGCGGCAGTAGAAGATCTGGTCTTCGCCGATCTTCGACGTCGACGCCTCGTGTTCCACCGTCGATGACGTGTTCTTCACTTCGATGTACGGGAACGTGTGCGCGCCGCAGCGGTCGCCGATGAGCAGCGAGTCGCACTGCGAGTAGTTGCGCGCGCCCTCGGCACCCCTGGCGATCTTCACGAGGCCGCGATACGTGTTCTGCCCCTTGCCCGCCGAGATGCCCTTGCTGACGATGGTGCTCTTCGTGTTGCGCCCGAGATGCACCATCTTCGTGCCCGTGTCCGCCTGCTGGCGATTGTTGGTCACGGCCACCGAGTAGAACTCGCCCACGGCGTTGTCACCCTGGAGGATGCAGCTCGGGTACTTCCACGTGATGGCCGAGCCCGTCTCCACCTGCGTCCACGTGATCTTCGCGTTGGCCATCGCCTTGCCGCGCTTGGTCACGAAGTTGTAGATGCCGCCGTTGCCGTCCTTGTCGCCCGGATACCAGTTCTGGACGGTGGAGTACTTGACCGTGGCCCCGTCGAGCGCCACGAGTTCCACGACCGCTGCGTGCAGCTGGTTCTCGTCGCGCTTGGGGGCCGTGCAGCCTTCGAGGTAGCTCACGTACGCGCCCTCGTCGGCCACGATCAGCGTGCGCTCGAACTGCCCCGTGCCCTCCGCGTTGATGCGGAAGTACGTCGAGAGCTCCATCGGGCACGTCACGCCCTTCGGCACGTACACGAAGGATCCGTCGCTGAACACTGCGGCGTTGAGCGCGGCGTAGAAGTTGTCCGTGTGCGGCACCACCGAGCCCATGTACTTGCGTACCAGGTCGGGATGTTCACGCACCGCTTCGGAGAACGAGCAGAAGATGATGCCGAGTTCGCCGAGCTTCTCCTTGAAGGTCGTGGCCACCGAGACGCTGTCGAAGACCGCATCGACCGCCACGCCCGCCAGCGCCATCTGCTCGGCGATCGGGATGCCGAGCTTGTCGAACGTGGCCCGTACCTCTGGGTCCACCTCGTCGAGGCTGTTCAACTGCTTCTTCGGCTTCGGGGCGGAGTAGTAGCTGATGGCCTGGAAGTCGACGCGCGGGTAGTGGACGTTGGACCACTCCGGGTACGCCATCCGCTGCCAGGCGCGGAAGGCCTTGAGGCGCCACTCCAGCATCCAGGCAGGTTCGCCCTTGCGTTCCGAAATCGCCTGGATCGTCGACTCGTCCAGGCCCGGCGGCAGCTGATCGGCCTCCACGGCCGTGGAGAAGCCGTACTTGTATTCCTGTGTCGCGAGCTGTTGGATGGTGTCGGTTGACGTACTCATGGTGGTCCTGAGGGGCCGCCCTGCGCGTCCCTGCGCCGGCCGGCAACCTGTCAAATATACGACTCCCCGGGTCCGTAATCAATATGTAATAGCTGGCAACTCACTGTGGAGAAAGAGGTTAGCCGCATGAAAGTGAGAGCCAGTCGCAAGATCCGGCAATCGGGCACGGGCCGCCGCTCACCGGGCCAGCAGCCCCCAGTCAGTGGGCAAGCGGTCTGCCCGTCGCCGCCAGATGCGGGACGCTTTGCAAACTAGAAACTTATTTCTATAATGCAAACATGTTGGATCGGGCGGCGGCCGCCCTCGTGCGCGACAGACTGTCGTTGTCGCCGGCTGTGGCCATCCTCGGTGCGAGGCAGTGTGGCAAGACGACACTGGCCCGATCGTTCGGCGGGGCGTATTTCGACCTCGAACAGCCGGCCGAGCGACTGCGCGCCGACCTGCAGTGGGACGCGCTGATCGACGTCGATCGGCTCGTGACCTTCGACGAGGCGCAGAGCTGGCCGGAACTCTTCGAACGGCTTCGTGGTGCCATCGACGCCGATCGTCCACGGACCGGCAGGTTCCTCCTGCTGGGGTCGGTATCGCCAGCGCTCACGCGCCATGTCTCGGAGTCGCTCGCCGGGCGCCTGTCGCTCGTCGAGCTGTCGCCGCTGCTGTGGAACGAGCTCGATACCGACGCGATGCGCCGCCGCCTCTGGTTGTGCGGCGGCTATCCCGATGGCGGCGTGCTGACGCCGCGTGCGTTTCCGCACTGGCAGCGCGACTACCTGACCTTGATCACGCAACGCGACCTGCCGGCGTGGGGGCTCCCGGCGAAGCCTCAGACCACCGAGCGGCTGCTTCGCATGCTCGCCGCGCTGCACGGCCAGATCTGGAACGCGTCGCAGGTGGGCCAGAGTCTCGGACTCTCGTATCACACGGTCAACACCTACCTCGACTTCCTCGTCGGCGCGTTCCTCCTCCGTCGTCTGCCACCGTACGGCGGCAACATCCGTAAGCGCCTGGTGAAGAGTCCGCGCGTGTACTGGCGCGACACGGGCTTGCTGCACGCGTTGCTCAACACGCCGGACGAGACCACCCTGCTCGGTCAACCGTGGGTCGGTGCGAGTTGGGAAGGCTTCGTGATCGAGCAGGCGCTCGGCGCGTTGTCGGCACGCGGGACACCGTTCGAGGCGTTCCACTTCCGGACGAGCGACGGTCAGGAACTCGACCTGGTGCTCGAGGTGAGCGGGCAGGTGCTGGCGGTCGAGATCAAGCTGACGACGGCACCCAGCCAGGCAGACATGGATCGCCTGAATCGCACCGCCGACCTGATCGGCGCCACGCGCCGCGTCCTTGTGACGCGCACGAGTCGCCCGTCGGGCGACGACGTGCGGCTTTCGGCCAACCTGCCGACATTCATCGATCTGATCACCCGGCTCGGTTGACCGGGCGAGGAATGTCGAATGCTGATTGCCGGCGCCTCCGGGTACCCGACCCCGACGTGGTGATCAGGTGTAGGGGCACCCCTTGTGGGTGCCCGATCCACCCGATACCGAGATGGAGGCCAGAGGTTTCAACCCCTGGCGTGACGAACGGGCTGAAGCCCGTTCGCTCCATCTCATGGTTCCCGCAAGGCTGTGGCGGGGGATGTGCGGGCGGCGCGCCAGGCGGGGAGCAGGGCTGCGGCGAGACCTGTCGTCAGGAGCAGCGCGCCGGCCAGGGCGAACGTCGATGTGTCGCCCGGCGTGACGCCGAAGAGGAGCGATTCGACGAATCGGCCGGCCCAGCGCGCGAGCAGCGCGCCTGCGCCGAGTCCCAGCACGAGCGCGACGGCGACGCGCGTGGTCACCAGGCGCACGACGGCGGCTGGTGTGGCCCCGAGTGCCGTGCGCACGCCGATCTCCCGTCGGCGCTGCGTGACGGCGTAGGCCATGACGCCGTAGAGGCCTATGCCGGCCAGCAGCAGGGCCAGTCCGGCCAGCGCGCTCGTGAGCGTGGCCATCAGACGCTGGCGCGTCAGCGCGCTGCGCACCTGCGTGTCGAGCGAATGCGTCTGGACGGAGATGTCGGCGCTGATCGACGTGATCGCGTCGGCGAGCGGTTTCGCGAGCCGTCCGGGGTCGCCGCCCGCGGCGCGCACGCTGAGGTGCAGGAATCCTCGACCGGCATGTCCACTTGCCTGCTCGAGGGGGACATACAGCACCGCCGTCGCGTTCTCCTGGGGTCCGACGTACGTCGCGTTCTCGACGAGTCCGACGATCGTCCGTTCGAGTCCGGGCGAGCCGGGCGGTCCTCCCTGGACGACGGTCAGACCGACGACATCCTCGCGACCCGGCAGGAAGCGCGCGACGAACGCGCGATTCACGATGGCGACGGGCGTTGCTGACGACGTATCGGCATCGGAGAAGTCCCGTCCTGCAAGACGCGCCGTGCCGTAGGTCTCGAAGAATCGCGGACTCACGAAGTTGATGAACGTGCTGCGCTCGCGCGGCGGCAGGTCCACGGGCGCGCCACCCGCGTGCACGATGGGGCCCATCGTCATGGCCATCTGCGAGGGCGTCACGGAAGACAGCGCGGCAACCGAGACGCCCGGGACGCGCCGTGCCGCTTCGAGCACGCGTTCGAAGAGTACCGGTTGGTCGGCGGCCTCGACAGCATGCGCCGTGACGAACACGCGCGTGATGAGCACGCGATTGATGTCCACGCCTCGCACGTTGCCGATGAGCCCCGACAGCGTGCGCAGGAACAGGCCGGCACTCATCACCAGCACGAACGAGAGCGCGATCTGCACGAACAGCAGTCCCAGCGCCGGCCACGTGTGCGGCTGCTGCGCGAGCGTCCGTGACTGCGCCTTCAGAGCCACGCCCGGATCGCTGCGCGTGGCGTGCAGAGCAGGTCCAAGACCGACGAGTACCGCCGTCAGCAGCGTGACGGTCATGGTGAAGGCGAGCATGCGCCAGTCCACGGGCACGTCGAGGACGACCGCCATGTTGATCGTCTGCAGCTGCGACACGAGCAGGCGCACCGCCCACTGCGCCACGACCAACCCCAGCGCAGCCCCGGCCAGCGCCAGCGTGAGACTCTCGACGAGCATCTGTGCGACGAGTCTTGCGCGCGACGCGCCGAGCGAGAGGCGCAGGCCCATCTCATGGCGTCGAGCCGACGCACGCGCGAGCCACAGTCCGGCAAGGTTCGCGCACGCGATGATCAGCACGATGCCGACGGCACTCATCAGCAGCAACAGTGGCGTGCCGTATGTGCCGCGAAGTCCGCTGACCATCGCGGGAAGCGGTGTGAGCGTGAACGGTTCCGCCAGGTGCTGTTCGGGAGTACTCCCTTCCGGGAGCGTGGCCTCTCGAATCTGCGACTGCACGCCACGCAGCGCGGTGGTGACCGCGTCGACCGTGTCTTCGGGCGGCTGTCGCACCAGCACCTGGAGCCACCAGGATCCACGCGCCTTCAAGCGAGACGCATCGCCGCCGAGCACGTCCTCGGCAGCGAGCGGCACGGCGACGTCGAACGTCGATCCGACGGACACACCGTCGAAGCCCGCCGGCATCACGCCGACGATGGTGAACGGTGTCCGATCGATCAGGATCGACTGGCCGACGATGCCGGGTGCGGCGTTGAAGCGCGCGCGCCAGTATCGATCGCTGATCACGGCCACGGGTTCGTAGGCGGCTTGCGCGCTCGTGTCGTCGTGGGGCGTCAGCGCGCGGCCCATCGCTGCGTGTACGCCAAGCACGTCGTGGAAGCTCCCGCTCACCATCTGCACCTGGCTGCGCATGGTGCGGCCGTCGGACGTGACGCTGCGCGGCGTGCTGCCGCTGCTCGCGGCCATGGTGCCCACGAGCGTCTCGTACGCACGAACCTGTTCCCATACGGGATAGGACCAGGCTCCCGAGGCGCGGGTGCCCGATCCCAGGGCGAGCAGGCGCGCGGGCTCGTGAACCGGGAGCGCGCGCAGCATCACGTGATCGATGAGCGAGAAGATGGCGGTATTGGCGCCGATGCCAAGCGCGAGCGACAGCACCGCCACCGCCGTGAAGATCGGTTCACGGCGCCACTGCCTCAGGCCATATCGCATGTCGCGCGCGAGGTCGTCGAGCCAGCCGAAGGTGCGTCGCCTGCGCACGACTTCCTGCACCGACGTCACGCTGCCGGTTCGCGCAAGCACGTCTCGACGCGCCTCGTCGGGTGAGGCGCCCGATGCGAGACGCTCGTCGCGTTCGATCGCGG
Source organism: Acidobacteriota bacterium (assembly GCA_020845575.1). NCBI lineage: Bacteria > Pseudomonadati > Acidobacteriota > Acidobacteriota bacterium. The sequence continues at coordinate 6,201 of JADLFL010000068.1, forward strand.
CGAGGCTTTCGAGTTCATCGCGCAGGTCGGCGTCAGTGTCGTCACGCCGCCAGAGCGCGGCGATCCGTTTCGCGAGCCCGCGCAGCGTCGTCATGCCTCACCGCCTTGTCCGAGCGTCATCTCTGTCTCCTCGTACCCTGAGCGTCGGCGTCCGGCCACCGCGCGCACGCACCTCTCCGGAAGATGCAGGGGCACCCCTTGTGGGTGCCCGCGCCGAACGGGCGGCCACAAGGGCCGCCCCTACGCACGCATCGATTTCTTCACAGGCTCTGAAGCCCGTTCGCTCCATTGATGTCATTCCCGCAATGCGATGGCGGGCGATGTACGGGATGCGCGCCAGGCGGGGATGAGGGCGGCGAGGCCGGCGGTGACCACGAGCAGGAGTGCGGCACCGACGAGCGTCATCGGGTCGCCTGGTTCGAGGTTCACGAGCAGCGTGCGGATCGCACGGCCGGCCCACAGCGTGAGGCCGACGCCCGCGGCAACACCCACCAGTACGAGAACCGTTACGCGTCCGAGTACGAGTCGCAGCACACGCGCGGGCGTGGCGCCGAGCGCCAGGCGCAGGCCGAGCTCGCCGCGCCGCCGGCTCACCGTGTACGCCGTCACGCCGTAGAGCCCCACGACGGCCACGAGCAGCGCGAGACTGCCGAAGACCGTCGCGACCAGGCGCTCGCGCATGATCGCGCTGCGTACGAGGGTCGTGTGCGGCGACACGCCGACGCCGAGCCGCGAATCGACGCCCTCGATCGCACGTCGCACGGGTTCGACGAACGCCAATGCCTCAGCGGCGCGTGTGCGCGCGGCGACGTTGACGGACGTCCGTTCCATGAGCCCCGCCTGCGCGGCAGGCACGTACATCGTCGGCCTGACGCCTTGATGGACGTCGCGATAGACCGCGTCGCCGACGACGCCGATGATCTCGATCGGCGGGCCGCCCGGGTCATCCTGTCGCGCCGTCCCCTGACGCACCTGTCTGCCGACCGCCCGCCCGCCGCCCATGAACGTCCGCACGAACGCTTCGCTCACGACGACGACTCGCGGCGCGTCAGCGGTGTCGGTCGTCGAGATGTCTCGGCCGTCACGCAATGGCATGCCGTAGGTGGTGAAGAATCCCTCGCTCACCTGGTTCATGAACGATCGATGGTCTTCTTCCGATCCAGACAGCGCCACGCCGTCGACATCGCGCAGCCCCACGGTGAAGGTCATGCCCGAGAGCGGCGTAGTGGCCGACAGTGCTGTCTCCGTCACACCAGGCACCGCCGCCACTACCGCGCGGAGGCGCTCGAAGAGAGGGCCGCGCTCGGACTCTGGCACGCTTCTGGCGTCGAGCGACACGGCCGCCGTCACGACGCGCGCGCTCTCCACGCCGAGCGGCATCGTGGCGAGGCCGACGAACGTGCGCACGAGCAGCGCCGCCACGCCGACCAGCGCCAGCGACAGCGCGATCTGCCCGACGACGAACGCGTCGCTCGTGGCACGCGATCTGTTGCCCACGACCGATCGCGTCTGTTCTTTCATGGCATCCGCCGGCACGAGGCGCGTCGTCCTGAGCGCCGGCCACAATCCGAAGAGCGGCGTGACAAGGAGCGCGCAGCCGGCGACGAAGACGAGCAGCCGCGCGTCCGTCGGGATGTCCAGTGACACGGGGATGCGCGGCGTCGAGAGCTGCGACACGAACAGGCGCGCTGTCACGAGCGCCGTCGCGACGGCGGCGCCGGCACCACCCGCGGAGAGCACGAGGTTCTCGGTGAGGAGTTGCCGCAGCAGGCGTCCGCGCGACGCACCGAGGCGCGTGCCGAACCAGGCGGCAAGGCCGTCGACGCGATCGGCCTGCAGTCGCATGCGATCCCAGATCGGATAGGTCCAGAAGCTGTCGATGATGAGGAGGCGATCCGCGTGCGCGACGGGCAGTTGTCGCAGCATCAGGTGATCGACGATGGAGAAGATGGCCGCGTTGGCGCCGAGCCCGAGTCCGAGCGAGAGCATCACGACGCCGGTGAGCAGTGGCTGCCGCCGCGACATCCGCAGGCCGCCACGGACGTCGCGTGCCAGATCGTCGAGCCAGCCGAGGAGGCGTCGTCTGCGCACGACTTCCTGCACCGATGTCACGCTGCCGCTTCGCGCGAGCACGTCTCGGCGCACCTCGTCGGGTGAGGCACCGGATGCGAGACGCTCGTCGCGTTCGATCGCGGCGAGGCTCTCGAGTTCGTCGCGCAGATCGGCGTCGGCGTCGTTGCGCCGCCAGAGCGCGGCGATCCGTTTCACGAGCACGCGCAGGGCTCTCATGCCTCACGTCCTTCGAGGAAGCGCGACATGATGGCCGTCGTCTGCGCCCATTCGCGCGACGTGCGAGCCATCTGCGCACGCCCCGCGCGCGTCAGCGTGTAGTACTTCGCGCGGCGCCCGTTCTCGGACTGGCCCCACTCCGAGACGATCGCGCCTTCCTGTTCGAGCTTCACGAGCGCAGGATGGAGCGTGCCGTAGTTCACCGTGAGCGCGTCGCCGCTCGTCTGCTCGATCCGCCGCGCGATCCCGTATCCATGCTGCGGTCCCAGCGTCTCGAGCGTCCTGAGAATCATCAGGGCCAGCGTGCCCTGCCAGACGTCAGCTTTCGTTCCCACGCGCTCCTCCTGATTGCGACACCGAACGGGCTCCTATTGTCAGGCCATATTAGGGCGTGAAATATGGGATGGCAATAGGTGATTCAGGGTGGGCTTGTGCTGGCGCGTTCTTTGGAGTACATTCGGGATACGTGTGGGTGAACCATGATTTCCGTTTCGTATCCGTACGAGTCGCAGCCACTTCAGGCGCTCGGCATCGACGCGTGGCGGCGCGCCGAGGCGATGGGCCTGCTGGAGCCCGCGGCCGACGAGCGGGAGACGCTCGACATCCCGCGACTGATCGACGTGGTTCGCGACGCCGGCATCGCGCGCAACCCGGCGCTGCACTTCGACAACGTCGACGCCCTTACGCCCGAGGAACTGGCGTCGGTGCTGCGCCTGCTCATCGCGGCTCTGGAGGCCTCGCCCGTGCCCGATCGGGAATGGCCCGCGCTGCTGCGGGTCATCGACGGCGATCAACTCGCCGCGTTGCTGGGCATTTCGGCGTCCAGCCTGCGTCGCTACGCTGCGCGTGAGCGCACGACGCCCGACCTCGTGGCCGCGCGCCTCCATCACCTCGCGCTCATCGTCGGCGACCTCGCTGGGGCGTACAACGACGTCGGCATCCGCCGCTGGTTCGAGCGCAAGCGCACCGCGCTCGACGGCCTCGCGCCGTCGGCGCTCCTGTCCGGCGACTGGGACCCGGACGATGAGGCACCGCAGAAGGTGCGCTTGCTGGCGCGGGCCCTCGTCTCGCTCGGTGGGACGTGATCGTCTTCCGCCAGGCCGACCCGCGCTATCCCTTCCTCTGGGATACGGCGGCGCAGCCACCCGCACGCTGGCACGGACCCGGCGAGGGCCCTGCGCACTACTTCGCCGATACTCCGGCTGGCGCGTGGGCGGAATTGTTGCGTCACGAGGAGATTACGGATCCGGATGACGCGGCCACGCTCAGGCGTGCGCTATGGGCCGTGGAGATCGGCGACGACCCGGCGGAGGCCGTGACGCTGCCGGTGGCGGTCGTGACGGGAGGACCCGAGACTTACCCTCGGTGTCGTGCGTGGGCTGCGCGGCGCCGCGCCGCGGGAGTCACGCGTCTGCTGGTACGGTCGGCGGCGCTCCTGCCCGGCGGCGCGACGGGACGTCGCGTGGTCGACGGTGAAGAAGTCCCCGCCACTTCACGCGACGGCCGCGTCATCGTCGTGTATGGCACGCCCGGCGCGCTGGTCGGCTGGAAGGTCGTCGACGCAGGGGCGCCGCCTCCGGACGTCCTGCCGAACGTGCGCAGCCTGGCGGTCGAAGGCCGTTGACGGTGTTACGGGTTCAGGACGCGGATGCGGTGTGCTTCGCTGTCGCCGACGTAGAGCGCGCCTGTCGCGTCGACGAAGATGCCGTGCGGACGCGCGAGGGCGCAGCGCAGCGGATCGGGTTCCGGACCGTCGCCGCGCTGTCCCGTACCGAGCACTGTCGTGATGACGGACGTCGCCAGGTCGATCCGCCGGATGACGTGGTTCTCGGTGTCGGCGACGTACAGGCTGCCGCCGCCATGGGCCAGACCCTTGGGTCCGCGGAGGGTAGCCGCGCGTGCCGGACCTCCATCGCCCGAGTAACCCTGTTGGCCGGTGCCGGCGAGATGGTGCAGCGTCATCGTCCGGCCATCGATGCGATAGACCGCGTTGCCTTCCCGCAGCGCCAGGAACAGGTCGCCGTCTGGCGCGACGACGAGCGTTCGTGGACCGTTCAGCGGCGTACCTGACAGCGGCGCGCCGTCCGGCGTCGCAAGCCGCTCGCCGGTGCCACCCACGGTGTCGATCCGCCTGGTCGCCAGGTTCACCGCGCGAATGCGATGGTTGCCGATGTCGCAGATGTACAGGCGTCCACCAGGGCCGAGCGCGATGCTGTGCGGGCTGCGCAGTTGCGCCTCGGCGGCCGGGCCGCCGTCACCGCTGAAGCCGGGCGTGCCGGTGCCCGCGATCGTGGAGATGCGTCCCGTGCCTGCCTCCACTTTGCGCACTACGTGGCTGTCGCGCTCGGCGATGTACAGATGGCCGTCCTCGTCGAACTGGATCTCGTGCGGCATGCTCAGTGCGGCTGCCGTTGCCGGCCCCCCGTCGCCGTCATGCCCGTTGCGTCCATCACCCGCCACCGTGATCGTCCGGCGCGTCCGGCGATCGACGCGACGGATGCGCTGGTTGTCCAGATCGCAGAAGTACAGGTGGCCGTCAGGGCCGATGACGACGCCGTAGGGATTGTTGACATCGCGATCGGCGAGCCCCGGACTTCCGGTCCCGATGAGCGTCGTCACCGTTGCCGCGGCCGCGCGCACACGCGTGGCGCAGGCCACGGCCCACGTCAGAGCGAGCCACTCACGGCGGGTCATGCGCGCAGTCTAACCGGGCAGCCCGGGACGGAGGCCAGGGGACTGAAGTTCCGATCGACGCTACCGGCACGTTCCTGTTTGCCGACAACCAGGAATCGGATTCGATCAGCGCATTCCGGATCGATCCACGCACGGGTGTCCTGAGCGATACGGGCGCGCGCGCGTCAGTCCCGTCGCCCGTGTACGTGCGCTGATTCCGACCCGCCGCGACGTAGGGATCGGGCTTGCCCGGCCCCCGTCAATGCAGCAGTTCTGTCGCGTTGGCGGAGATGATGCCGGCGAGTCTGTCGATCGGGAGGTCGTTGGTGTCGAGGCCGAACGGCTCCTCGATCTCCTCGGCGATGACCTCGAGGCTCACGAGCACGTAGAAGATGAATACGCACACGGGGATCGCCACGTACCCGAGGGCGAACACGAAGCCGAACGGCAGCGACAGCGAGTAGATGACGATGAACTTCTTCAGGAAGGAGGAATAGGAGTATGGGATCGGCGTGTTCTTGATGCGCTCGCAGATGCCGCAGATGTCCATGAACGACGCCAGGTCCGACGCGAGGCCGATCAACTGGTCGCCCGTCATGAGGCCCTCGCGATAGGCGGCGTGAACACGGGCGTGCATCAGTGCGGCGATCTGTGCCGGGACGTGTTTGCCCGGATCGAGCCCTTCGATCTGGGGGTGCGTGGAGGCGTCGAGTGCCATCCGTGTCTTCTCCGATCGCAGGTGCGCCTGCAGGGCGTGGGCGAACGCACCGATGAGGCGCGCATGCTCGTCGCGCGCTGCGGCATCCTCTCGCGGCAGTATCGTCGCCAGCTTGATCGCGACGTTCCGGCTCACGTTCACCAGTTGTCCCCACGCCTTGCGCGCCTCCCACCAGCGGTCGTACGCGGTGTTGGTGCGGAACACCAGCAGCATGCTGATGGCAAAGCCCATCAGGCTGTGCATCACGGGGAGGTTGTTCACCGAATCCTGGCGTGTCAGGTGGAGCAGCTCGGTTTCGAGGTAGCCCACGGCCCAGGTGAAGACGCCGACGAGCACCAGCATCGGCCACAGCTTGCGAACGGTATCTGAACGATGCAGCGCGAGCGCCGCCACCCAGTTGCGCGAGTCGTACGTGATCATGCGAC
>JADLFL010000069.1 GCA_020845575.1 Acidobacteriota bacterium
ATGTTGTGCGGCATCTTGCTGTCCGGATGGTTGTTGAGATGGAACTCCACCTCGTCGCCCTCGCGGATGCGGATGAACTTGCCGGGCACCGAGCCGCCGAACGTCCAGAACGTGTAGTCCACGTCATCGGCGAGACGTTTGACGACTTCCTGCGCCTCGAGCGTGACGACGACCCTGGCCGGATACGTCCGGGTGATCGGTGGCGGCACGTGAGGCGCGTCGGTGAGGACGGCGACTTCGGTGTCCAGTGCGCGCCCACCACCGGTAGAAGGGGCGGACGTGTCGCCGCCGCAGCCGCCTGCTGCCGTCGCGCCCGCGATGACAGCGGCCAGGCCAGCCCAGCGAGTGACGAACGAGTGCATGCGCCTCATGCCCGCGATTGTCTGGCGGCGCACGTTCGTGCGCCATGATGGCCGTCATACGGCCCCGGCGTGTGGGGCTATCCGTTCGCGATGTTCGCGAGATTGGCCGCGTCGAGGATCACGAAGCCGTCGCGATCGGTGCGCAGTACGCCCTCGCGGCTCCAGCGGCTCATGATGCGGATGGCGGTCTCGATGGTCGTGCCGGTGAAGTCGGCCAGTTCCTGTCGCCCCAGCACGAGCGGGATGAACAGGCCGCCGCGGTCCGGACGGCCGATCTGTTCGCCGAGCTTCACGAAGAAGCGGGCGAGCCTGACTTCCACGCGGCTGCCGCTCATGTCGGCGAGCCGCGTCGTCAGTTCCACGAGGCGGAGCGACAGGCTGCCGAGCAGGCCGCGGACGAGCGATGGTTGCCGTTCGAGCAGGGCGAAGAATGCCTGGCGCGGAATCACCAGGCACGTCGTCGGTTCGAGCGCGGTGGCAGCGGCGGGATACGGCTTCGATTCGTATGTCGCGATCGCGCCGAGCGGTCCGTTCGGTCCGAACATGCCGAGGATGCCGTCGTGGCCGTCGGGCAGGTGCTTGAAGACCTTGACGCGTCCGGTCAGCACGATGAAGAAGTGATCGGACGGGTCGCCCTCGTCGAACACGCGATCGCCGCGATCGTACGTGCGCACCGCCGACACCTCGGCCACGCGCTGCAGATCCTCGGGACTCACGCGTCGAAAGAGATCCGTCTCGGCCAGAATCGACGGCGTTGCCAGTGCCACCGCGGCAGTATATGTCGCGTCAGGCGCATCACCCCGGTCGCCGGTCCGAGCCTCCGACTCCGTCATCGGACCGCCATCGTCCTCGCTTCCTCGTCGTAGGTGACAAGGGCCACGCCCCGCGGCACGAGCCGTACCCGCCGCTCGAGTACCAGCGAGTCGGGCACGGCGCTCGCCGGTGCCGGCGGTCCGGCTTCCTGCCGCGTGAAGCGCACGGTGATGACCCGTTCGCCCGGCGTCACCAGTGTCTCGCGAAAGACGTAGATCGGCCGATCGCCGCGCAGGCCGCCACCGTGGACGATCTCGTCGGCAATCACGTGCTCGTCGAGTTGCACCTGCAGGCGGTACGTGGCGGGTCCGCCGACGCACACACGCGTCTGTCGCATGTGCGCCGGCACGCCGGCCAGTTCCTCGGGCGTGCTGTCGCGGCAGACCTCGATGCGTTCGGGCCGGGCGCGAAACGCCACGCGCAGCACGGCCTCGTCGCCCGGCGACATCGTCACCGCGAGGGTCGATGCCCATCGCAGGCCGAACACGATCGCCCCCGCGAGGAGCACTCCACCAATGTGCGAGGTACGGGTCGTCATCGTCGTTCCTCCACGCGTGATACGCAGACGAGTTCCGGAGGCTCGGACACCGGCGCCGGGCGGTCCAGCGCCGCGACGTCGCGCGTCAGTTCGTTGAGCGCCGCGATCGCGATCGCCGGTTCCGCGGCGTTGGCACTGGCCACGCGCACGCGACGCCGATCGACGCGCTCCTGCAGTTCGGCATCGCGACCGTTGTAGATGCGCTCGTGCAGCCACGCCGGTCCCTCGCGATGCCAGCAGTCGCGCGGCGGACACGACACGACAAGCACGCCAGCCGCGCCACCGCGCAGCAGCATCTCGATCACCGAGGTGTGCAGGTTGCCCGCGCACGACACCGGGTAGATCGCGGCGCCGGATCCGGTCATCGCCTCGCGATAGGCACCGGCGCCGTGCTCGCACACGACCGCCACGACCTGACCAGCACGGCGCGCGGGTTCGGCGTTGAACGCCTGAACGGTGCCGACCTGCTCGCGGCCCGTGCGTCCAGGCGGGCCCACGCCCATCGGCGCGCACGACGCCGCGCAGATGCCGCAGCTCACGCACAGCGACGGGTCCACCCGCGCGACGATCAGGGATCGCGGATGCGGCGGGTCGCGCGGCACCATCGTGATCGCGCCGTACGGGCAGTCGATCGAACACTGCACGCATCCGGTGCAGATCGATTCGTCGACGGTGGAGGCCGGCAGGCGCGCGGTGCCCCGTCGTGCCGTGAGCGCGGGCACGAGCAGCAGCAGGCCGACGGCGCCGACAACGGCCGCCAGCGCCAGCCGTGGCTCCATGGCTGCCGTGATGGGCAGCCAGAAGGCGAAGAACACGTCGATGGGCACGGTGTCAGGCCGCACGAACGGGTCGGCCTTCGGCGCCATCGTCAGCGGAAAGACGATGGACAGCGCGACCAGCGCGCCGACGACGGTCCATGTCACCGCGCGGGGCGGCAGGAACGCCGGACGATTGAGGCGCTTGACGTGCAGCCAGAAGACGACGCCGAGCGCCAGCGGGATGCCGATGTGCGCGAAGAGGGCGAGGAAGAAGAAAACGCTCTGGACCGGCCGCTCGCCCGTGAACGCACGGCTGATGGGCTCGGACACGATGGGCAGCGCGTCGACGATGCGCGCGCCCTCTCGCGCGAGCCACTCGCCGAACGTGTCCCAGACCATCACGTATCCGGTCCACCCGCACAGGAGCAGCAACAGCAGCAGGCCCACGCCGGAGGTCCAGGCCGACGCGCGTGCGCCCCAGCTCCGGCCCTGGACGAACATGCGCACCGCGTGCACGAGCGTGGCGACGATGGCGGCGTCGCTCGCGAAGCGGTGCAGGCCCCGTACCCAGTTCCCGATCCAGGGATTGGCCGTGAGCCGGGCCACCGACTCCCAGGGTTGGCCGATCCGGTAGAAGAGGATCAGCCACACACCCGTGACGACCAGCACGAGGTACAGCGCCACGACGAGCGTGCCGCTCTGATAGAGGGGGTTGGCCTGCGGGCCGAAGCACTTGTTGCCGAGGGCGTCAGCCCGGGCCAGCAGCCACTCTGAAACAGACTCGCGGCGATGCGTCACGTCGGCCGTGATCGTAGGAGCCGGAACCTGTCGCGCATATGACCGTTGTCATACCGGGCTCGTCCGTTGCCGCATATCGTCGGCGCACGACACAGGAGGCGCACCATGAGCGGCCCGTCCCCAGGTTCCCAGTCAGACGATCAAGTTCCTCTCGGCCAACGGCTCTTCGACAACGTCCTCCTCCTGCTGGTGGCGGGCATGGTCGTGGTCTTCGCCCTCTACACCGGTTGGGGGTTGTGGGAGATCTACAGCCTGCCGCCCGCGTCGCTTCCCTGAGGCCTTCCATGCACACCGAGATACACACCGGACTCGAAGCGCCCACGGGCAAGTGGTGGGTCCCCGCGCACAAGAGCGAGAAGATGTGGGTCACCATCGCCTTCATCTGGTGCATGGTGCTGTTCATCATGATGCCGCTCTGGCACTGGAAGGGCGGCCAGAACCCCTCGGGCATCCGGCGGCGCGTCACGCCGGAAGCCTTCCAGAAGCGCGTCTCCGAATTCACCGCCGCCTATCAGGTGGGCTACGACCGCGGGTTCCCCGTCGTCGAGCCGCCGCCGGGATCGGATATCTACCTGCTGGCGCGGTCGTTCACGTGGACGCCGGTCCTCAAGTTGAAGAAGGGCGTCGAGTACACGCTGCACCTGTCGTCGGTTGACGTGAATCACGGGTTCTCGCTGTATCCGATCAACGTCAACTTCCAGGTCGTGCCCGGCTACGACTACGGCCTGCGTGTGACGCCCAACGCCACGGGCGACTTCCGCATCATCTGCAACGAGTTCTGCGGCATCGGCCATCACCTGATGGTGGGCCGCGTGATCGTCGAAGATGCCGAGCCGACCGCGCCGACAGGAGGCGCGCGATGACCGCCGCAACGTTCCGTGTGTGTCCGGCCACCGGTCGCCGGATCGATCTGGCGGCCCAGCGGCTGATCAAGGTGCACGCGGTGACCTCGATCGTGTCGCTCCTCATCGGCGCCATCGCCGCCGCGCTCCTGGTGCTCACGCGCTGGCAGGCCGTGCATCTGCTGCCGGCCGACTGGTTCTATCGCATCCTCGGCGTGCACGGCATGAGCATGCTGATCTTCTTCATCATCTTCTTCGAGATGGCCGTGCTGATCTTTGCCAGCACCGTGCTCATCAACGCACGACAGGCGGCGGTGAAGACCACATGGTTCGCGTGTGGGCTCATGCTGATCGGCGCGATCACCGTCGAATGGATGATGTGGGCCGGGCGAGCCGACGTGCTCTTCACGTCGTACGTGCCGCTGCGCGCCGATCCGATGTTCTACCTCGGCGTGATCCTCTTCGCGGTGGGCGCGCTCGTCACGACGGCGATGTTCTTCGTGAACGTGGCCGTTGCCAAACGCGAGAAGACGCACGAAGGCACGCTGCCGCTCGTCGTCTATGGGGCGATGACGGCCGCCATCATCGCCGTCATCACGCTCGTGCACGGCGCGCTGATCTACATCCCGACGTTCTTCTGGTCGCTCGGCCTGATGGAGGTCGACCCGCAGGTCTACCGGTTGATCTGGTGGGCGCTGGGGCACTCGTCGCAGCAGATCAACGTGGCGGCGATGGTGGCCATCTGGTACATGCTCGGCGCGCTCACCATCGGCGCCGTCGTCCTCAACGAGAAGATCAGCCGCACGGCGTTCGTGCTCTACATCCTGTTCATCTCGATGGCATCGGCGCATCACCTGCTGGTGGACCCGGGGATGGGACCGGCCTGGAAGGTGGTCAACACGAGCTACTTCATGTACATGGCGGTGCTCGCGTCGATGATCCACGGCTTCACGGTACCGGCCGGCATGGAGCTGGGCATGCGTCTGCGCGGCTACACGGCCGGCATGTTCGGATGGCTGCGCCACGCGCCGTGGGGTGATCCTGGCTTCAGTTCGCTCGTCTTCTCGGTGGTGGTGTTCGGGTTCGTCGGCGGCATCACGGGCGTGACGATCGGTACCGAGCAGATCAACATCATCGTGCACAACACGCTGCGCGTGCCCGGACACTTCCACGCCACGGTGGTGAGCGGGACGGCGATGGCCTTCATGGGGGCCACCTACTACCTGATTCCGCTGATCTTCGAGAAGAAGGTCGCGTTCTGGAAGCTGGCGCGCATCCAGCCGTACCTGTTCGCCGGCGGCATGCTGGTCTTCACGATGTCGATGACCTTCGCCGGCAGCTTCGGTGTGCCGCGACGCCACTGGGACATCAGCTTCAGCCAGGCGCCCTTCGACGTGCAGTTCAACCCGATCGTGGACCTGATCCTCGCCGTGGTCGCGCTTGGCGGACTCACGGCGGTCACAGGCGCGCTGATCTTCATCGCGATCGCCGTCAAGTCCGTGTTCTTCGGTGAACCGCTGGGCACGCTCACGCGCGGCGTGGCGATGGTGGGTGTGCCGCAGGGCCTCACGCATCCGCCCGTTCACGCGCCAGACGTGGCCGAGCGCAGCGCCGAACTGCACCGCAGAGCGCCGGGGCTGTTCGGTCCGACGCCGGGGACGCTGACGCTGGCCTTCGTGTTCCTCGCGGCCTTCGTGCTCTATTTCTTCGTCAACTGGAAGGTCCTGTCGTTCCTCTGGAGGATCGGATGACGACGCACCGCCGTACGTGGCCGGCGCTGACGGCGCTGGCCGCCATCCTGGCCATCACGGCCCTCTGGTGGGCGCTCGCGCTCTGGCCCGTGGCCGACGACACGCCGTCGTGGGTGCTGCGCACGCGCGCGGCGTGCTTCGGCACCACGCTCGACGGACTGCCCAATGCCGGCGGGTGGCTGCTTCTGCTCGGCCAGCCGATCGGGATGCTGATCATGCTCCTGGCAGTCTGGCCCGTGGAGGTACGTGCCGGGATCCGCGCGTTGAGCAGAGGCGTGGTGGGGCAGATCGCGCTCGGCACCGTGGGAGCGCTTCTGGTCACAGGCCTGGTGGCTGCCGCGGGTCGCGTCATCGATGCGCGGGGCGAGCCGTTCTCGGTGGGGGAGCGCGACGTCGCCGCGTCGCTCACGCGCGTCAACGATGCGCTGCCCGCGCTCGGGCTCGTCGATCAGGCGGGACAGACGGTCGAAGCCGCCGACTTCGCTGGCCGCGTCACGCTCGTGACGTTCGCGTACGCGCATTGCGAGACGGTGTGTCCCCTGATCGTCACTGACGTTGTCGACGCCGCTCGTCGTCTCGAGGACAGGGCACCGGACATCGTCGTGATCACACTCGATCCGTGGCGCGACACGCCGAGTCGGCTCGCGTCGATGGCGGAGGCGTGGCGCCTGCCCGAGGGCGCGCGCGTGCTCTCGGGACCGGTCGAGCGCGTCGAGCGCGTGCTGAACGCGTGGCGCATCCCGCGCATTCGCAACGAGCAGACGGGCGCGCTGTCGCATCCCTCACTCGTCTACGTCGTCGGCGCCGACGCGCGTATCCACTACGTGGTCCAGGGCAACCCGGATGTCATCGCCGCCGCGGTGGGGCAGTTGTGAACGTGTCGCTTCGAAGTCCTGCTGACCATCCGCGCGTCACGCAGTGGCTTCGCGGCGTGGCGGTCGTCGTCTTCTGTCTCATCGTGATCGGCGGCTTCGTCAGACTGTCGCGCGCCGGGCTGTCGATCGTCGAGTGGAACCCTGTCGTCGGTATCCTTCCACCGATGTCTGACGCGGCCTGGCAGGTCGAGTTCGCGAAGTATCAGCAGTCGCCCGAGTTCAGGCTGGTCAACGCGTCGATGACGATGGATGGCTATCGACGCATCTTCTACATCGAGTGGGCGCATCGGTTGCTGGCGCGCCTGGCAGGCCTGGCCGTTGTCGTGCCGATGGTGATCTTCATGTGGCGCGGCATGTTGTCGCGCCGGCGCGCGGCCACATGCCTCATGCTCGCCGTGCTCTTCGGCCTCCAGGGACTCCTCGGCTGGTTGATGGTGGCGAGCGGCCTCTTCGAGACGCCCGCCGTCAGTCACTATCGGCTGACGATCCACTTGTTGATGGCGATCCTGCTGTTCGGCCTCGCCATGTGGACCGCGATGGACGGCGACGCGTCGGTCCCGCGCCGGCGGCATGCCCTGGCCTCGACACCGGGCTCGCGCGCGGCGCTCGCCGTGCTGGCAGTGGTGGTGCTGCAGATCGCCTACGGTGGACTCGTTGCCGGGCTCAAAGCCGGTCACGTGTCGTACTCGTGGCCCCTGATGGGCGGCTCGCTCATACCGGCCGGTCTCTTCGCGAACGGCGTGAACTGGGCAACGCTGACCGAGCACGCCCCCGTGGTGCACTGGCTCCACCGCTGGTTCGCGTTCGCCGTCGTGCTGACGGTGACTGCGCTGGCGATCGGACTTCGCCGCGCCGCCGCGCCCCTCGCCTCGCGACGCGCGGTCGCCGCGACGCTGGCTCTGCTCGGCGTCCAGATGGTGCTCGGCATCACGATGCTCTGGCTCCATCTGCCCTTGACGCTCGCCCTGCTGCACCAGGCCGTCGGCCTCGCGGTCTTCGCCGCGCTGGTCGTGGCCAACCACCGCGTGTTGCGAGCCTGACGATCGGCGCCGCGCGGGCATGGTCCGCGCCGCGGATGCCTCGGCCGTCTCCTCAGACGGCAGGACTGGACACATTGTCGTAGAACCTCGGCTCCGCCGGTGCTTGAGGACGCCCAACGGATTGGTTAGGCTCCCGGCATGAGCATCGGTCGAGGCGCCCGGTTCTCTTCGGACCGGCAGTATCGCTACCGTCTCTGGCGGACATGGGATCGGACGATTCCGCCGGTCGTGTTCATCATGCTCAACCCGTCAGTAGCTGACGAAACGCAGGACGACCCGACAATCGTGCGTTGCATCGAGCGCGCGCGGCGACTCGGCGCCGGAGGTATCGTCGTGATGAACCTCTTCGCCTACGTCGCCACAGAACCAGCCGAACTCGACGTTGTGCACGATCCGGTCGGCCCCGACACCGACGCAGAACTCCTCGATGCCTGCCTCGGTGCCTTTCATGTCATCTGCGGCTGGGGGCCAAAGCGCATCGCTCGCCGGCGTGGCTCTCAGGTGCTGGCGCTGCTTCGAGCCCATGGGATCGCTACGAAGGCCGTCAGACTCACCCGGGACGGCACGCCTGGGCACCCGTTGTACGTGCCCTACGACGCTCCACTCGTGGACCTGGTGTGATCGCCCGCCGGACTGGCGCGGGGCGCGCTTGTTCGTGAACTCCAGCGCTCGCCTCATTCGCCGGAAGAGAGGAGTCTGCCTTCGCCGTGACAGCGTACTCCAGGACGCCGTCGTCGTCCGGGTCCCTTTCGACGACGCGCGGCGTCACTGCGGTTCGTCTTCATGCGATCTGTTCGGGTGATGCCAATGGTGATCCGTCCGGGTGAGACACGCACGCCGGCGGAGACGTCCGGCGATGCGGGAGGTGAGTCCGACGGCCTCTCGCAGCCATCGCCGCGGCTCCGCGACCGGCGCCATCCTGTGCCGTCGCGGAGGTTTCTTTGCTGCCGCAACGCGCCTCCGGCCTCTCGTACCTCACGCTGATACCTCCCGCCAGAGTTTGACGGCCGTCAACATCTGCTCCGCGCAGGCGCTGTAGACTCGCCGCACCGTCGGTCACGGCCCACGAATCTGCGTGCGGCTGTCCGGGGCGGTTCAGCAGAAGGTCGAGGCGGGCACGATGCGAAAGCACATGTGGGCGATTACCGCGCTGGGCATACTGTGCGCACCGTGGGGCCGCGTGTCGGCAGACGTCGAGGCCGGACGGGCCGCTTTCCAGGGGAAGTGCATGGCGTGCCACTCCGTCGAGGTCAACGGTCCGGTCATGCTCGGCCCGAACCTGGTCGGGGTCACGGAACGCCGCGACGAGGCGTGGCTCATCCGCTGGATCATGGAACCGGATCGGATGATCGCCGAGCAGGATCCCGTCGCCGTCGCGCTCCTGAACCAGTTCAACCAGATCCCGA
This sequence comes from Acidobacteriota bacterium, assembly GCA_020845575.1. Lineage (NCBI taxonomy): Bacteria > Pseudomonadati > Acidobacteriota > Acidobacteriota bacterium. The sequence goes on from JADLFL010000069.1 coordinate 9,184, forward strand.
TGCCCCCCCTCGGTGTGTCGGAGGCCGAGGCCCGCGCTCTGCTGGACTACCTCGCCGACGTCAGCGCACAAGCCGCGGCGACACCGGCAGTCGCACCGGCAGCGCCGGTCCCGCGGCCGACTGGTCTGGCCATCCTCACCGCCGGACTCGGACGGACCCAGTTGGCCGGCCTCGTGATCTTCCTCGGCCTGTCGATGGCCGTGGTCGTGGCCTTCTGGCAGGTGGTCCGGAGCACCAGGCAACCAGTCCCGACCATCGACATGAAGGCGGCCTACAGGCTGCGCCGCAAGTTCTTCATCGGCGCCTCCGTGCTCGTGCTCGGCACGCTGGCCGCCACTCTGCCACGCACGCCGTACCCCGACGATCTCGAAACGCCCGACGAACTGGTCTACGTCACGGCCAGGCAATTCGGCTTCCTCTACAGTTCGGAACCGATCACGACCGACGCCGACATCGGGCAGGTGCCTGTCACGAACACCCTCGAAGTGCCCGTGGGCGCCCTCGTCGAATTCCGCGTGACGAGCCTCGACGTCACGCACAACTTCGCGCTCTACGATCCGGACCACGTCATCGTCGCCCAGACTCAGGCGATGCCCGGCTATGTGAATCGCCTGCGCGTGCGACTGGCAGTCCCAGGCGTCTTCCGGGTCCTCTGCCTCGAATACTGCGGCTTGGCGCATCACGCGATGCAATCGACGCTGACGGTGCGTCGACTGACGGACGAATAGCGGGGACCCATGGAACTGAGCCCGAAACACACCCTGCACTGGATTGGCGTCACGTTCATCCTGTTCCCGCTGTTACTGCTGGCGGGGATGTTCCTGCGCGCCATCCAGGCCAACACCATGGCCTCGACGCAGTCGTGGTTCTATCCGATGATGACGCTGCACGGCGTCGGCATGGCCGGCCTGTGGTGGGTCGCCTCCATGGCCTGTGCGTCCCGCGTGCTGACGCGGTACACACAGCCCAGCGCCGCGGTCTCGACCTTCGCGCTGATCGGGACGATTGCCGGCGTGCTGCTCCTGCTGGTCAGCGTCCTGTTCGGCCGCTTTGCCGCTGGCTGGTATTTCCTGTACCCGCTGCCGTTCTCGGTCGGCTGGCCCGTCTGGGCCACGCTGACCTTCCTCGTATCGCTGACGGTGCTCGGCACGACGTGGCTCGTCTGGACGATCGATCTGCTGCGCGCGATCGCGCGCAAGTACTCCCTCGGCCAGGCGCTTGGCTGGCACTACATTCGCGGCGTCGAAGGGCCCGACGTCCCGCCGGCCATCCTGATCGTGACCACGAGCCTCATCGCCGGGGTGGCGTGCCTGCTCGCGGGCGTGGCCGTGCTGCTGCTGTTCTACAACGAGATGCTCACCGGTACGCGCAACGACGCGCTGCTGATGAAGAACCTGACGTTCCTGTTCGGGCACCTGCTGGTCAACCTGAGCCTGTACCTGGCCGTGGCCGTGGTCTACGACACGTTCCCACACTACACGGGCCGTCCATGGCACACCAACAGGGTGGTCGCGATTTCCTGGAACGCGGTCCTGGCCATCGTCCTGCTGGCGTACTTCCACCACCTGTACATGGACTTCGTGCAGCCGACCTCGCTCCAGTATGTCGGGCAGATTGCGTCCTACATGAGTTCCATTCCCGCGGCCGTCGTCACGGTCTTCGGGGCGGTGGCGATCGTCTACCGCGCGCCCGTGCGCTGGAGCCTGGGCTTCACGCTGCCGTTCTTCGGCCTGATGGGGTGGGGCATCGGCGGACTCGGGGCAGTGATCGATTCCACCATCGCGCTCAACTCGAAGTTCCACAACACCCTGTGGGTACCCGCCCACTTCCACTCCTACATGATCGAGGGATTGGTGCTGATGGTGCTGGGCTACTTCTACCATTACTGCCAGGAGCGCGCACGGATGCCGGAGAGTCTCCCGTTCCAGAAGACCATCGTCACGCTGATGCTGGTGGGCGGATACGGGTTCCTGCTGATGTTCTACCTGGCCGGCGCGCAATCGGTGCCGCGACGCTATGCCATCTATCCCGCGGAACTGTCGCACGGCGCGATCTACGCAGGCATCGCCGTGGTGTTCGCCGCGGTCTTCCTGCTGGGGCTCCTCTTCTACATCTACGAGACCGGCCGGAACTGGGTGAGAGCCTATGGGGCGTGATCGCCGGCGCGTCGGCGGGCGCCTGGCGTGGACAGGCGTGACGCTGTTGTCGGTGCTCGCGATCGCGTGGCCGGCGCCGCTGTCGGCCTCGCGCGGGAATGAGCCTGTCGACCTGGTGCGCGAGGAGTCGAAACACCTCTACATGCCGGTTCCCGACATCGACGTCGAACTCATCGATGGACGACACGTCCGTCTCGCCGACCTGTGGCGCGACACGCCGCTCCTGGTTACGCTCTTCTACAGCCACTGCGCGGGCACGTGCACGCCCTTCCTGCGATCGCTGCACACGGCCGTGGAGCAGAACGGGGGACTCGGCAGCGAGTACCGCGTGCTGAGCCTGAGCTTCGATCCCCACGACACCCTCGAGAATGCCAGGGCGACGGCTGCGGCCGTGGGCGTCGAGTCCGGCGGCGCGTGGCTGTTCGGCACCAGCACGCCGGCCGATGTCGCACGCCTTGCCGAGGCCGTCGGCTTCTGGTACGAGCCGGTCCAGGCCACCAACCAGTTCGATCACCCGTCGCTCGTTGCCGCCGTGCGCGACGGCACCGTGGTCCGCGTACTGCTCGGCACGACGGTCAATGCCTCGCGCCTCAAATCCGCCCTGTTCGAATTGAAGGGCGTCTACGTCCCCCTCTACAGTCGCCCGGGCGAGAACGTGCTGTTCCGCTGCCTGCAGATCGACGCGCTGACCCAGGACGTCCGCTTCGACTGGGGGATGCTCCTGCTCGTCGTGCCCGGCCTGCTGGCGCTGGCCATCGGCGGCACCATCTTCCGGACGACGGGTCGGCCGACGTCACACGGAGCCTGACGTCGCGATCTGCGCCAACAGGTAGCTTCAGCCGCACACGCGCTTGAACTGGGTCTGATGTGGGGCCGACCCGCGCTCGTGTGATCGCCGTGATCAGCAGGGATTGGCAGGTCCGTCCCAGTTCGGCACGGTGTCTCCGGCTTCCGCGCGCATCCTGGCAAAGATGGCTGCCCGATCGGTTCTCGACACCTGCCGGTCGATCAGGGGATAGAGGATGTTCTCTTCTTTCCAGTTGTGCCTGGCCAGCGCCTCGAGCAACGCGGACTCATCGGCATTGGTGCTCGCCTCGCCCTGCTCCAGCGTCGTATCAATCGAATCGAGCCGTCCAATGAGTTCGCGGTGTTCGCTGCGCATCACCGCCGTCGGTCCGTTGTCGGTCTGACCGGACAGTTCCTCGTACAGCGGGAACAGGATGTCGTCTTCCCACCCGATGTGACGCACGAGCCGCGCCTTGAAGGCGCGATACAAGAGCAGCGCCCCCGTCCGATCACCGGTCTTCGCATCACGAAACCTGTCGAACAATCGATCGATGTCATCGTGGTCGGCCGCATAGAACGCCGAGACCGTTGCCGGCCCGTCGTCCGCAGGTCGAATCACCCACGTGTCGTCAGCGGCATCCTGTGCCGCTGTCCGGGCTTCGGACGCGTCAGCGCGTCGTGCCGCAGGAGACAGCCCCAGGAACAGTCCCACCCAGACGCCAGTCCTGAGCAGCATGGCACCCAGGCTCTCGGCAGCGACACCGAATCCCGTGAGATACCCCCCGGCAATCGTCACCAAGACCAGCAGGTTCACCAGCGCGATGGCCGCAGCCCATCGGCGTCCACGTCGCACGTCCTGCCAGGTGCGCAAGCCGGCAAACACGTACGCCGCTCCCATGAAGACGTTGAACACCAGCAGCGGGAGAAAGACGACGAACCCCGGGCTGCGGCCCGCCAGCACGCGGCTGCCGGCAACCAACGTGACCACACCGAAAACAACGGCGACGACCGCGGCTGACCGTTGCATCACGAGCACCTCATGCCCCGAGCCATTCTGTCTCGCATATTCACCCCGGCGTTTTGCGCTGGCGCAACGTTTCCGTCTTTCCGCACTCGTAGGCTTGGGTCGTCCTCTCAACTCAGAATGCCGAAGGCACAGGCAACGAACATGGCAACACCGCTGCGTGCCGGGCCTGTCGATGCGACCGGGCCGGCCCGGCCCACGATCGAGGCGAACGCCGAGGATCCGCGTCGTGACATCAGGAAGGCGTAACGGGCTGCCGAGGTCCGACGGGAGGAAACGATGACTTCGCCTGAGACACAACGCGCGGTGCAGTGGCTGGCGATCGTCGTGGTGGTCGGCACGCTCGTCGCCGTGACCGTCATGAACCGCCGTGTCGGGACGACGTTTGCCGCAACGCCAGCGGGCGAGGCGTCGATCTCACGCTACGGCTTCTTGTTGCAGGAAGCGTCTGCGGTGCTCGGCGTGTCGTTCGAACACCAGGAGCCGACCTTCGATCCACAACTCGCGCACATCATGCCGCAGGTGGCCTCGATGGGTGCGGCCGTTGCCGTCGCTGATTTCGACCGCGATGGCTGGCAGGACTTCTACGTCACCAACAGCGACATCGGCGCGCGCAATCGCCTGTATCGCAACAACGACGACGGAACGTTCACCGACGTGGCGGTCGAGCAGGGCGTCGCCGACGTCAACACCGAGGGTACCGGCGTCTCGATGGGCGCTGTCTGGGGCGACTACGATAACGATGGCTACGAGGACCTCTTCCTCTACAAGTACGGACGACCCGAGCTGTTCCACAACGAACAGGGCAAGGGCTTCACGCGTGTCTCCGATCGTGCCGGCCTGCCGGAGTGGGTCAACGCGGGCACGGCCATCTGGTGGGACTACGACAACGACGGCCACCTCGACCTGTTCGTTGCCGGGTACTGGTCCGAGCAGATCGATCTCTGGCATCTGCAGACCACGCGCATCATGCCCGAGAGTTTCGAGTATGCCAACAACGGTGGACGCAAGTATCTGTTCCGCAACCGGGGCGACGGGACATTCGAGGAGACGTCGGAGGCACTGGGGCTGACGTCGAACCGCTGGACGCTGGCCGCGGCGGCGGCTGACGTGTTCGGCACGGGCTATCCGGCGCTCCTGCTGGCCAATGACTACGGCATTTCGCAGCTGTTCGAGAACCGAGGCGGGAAGACCTTCGTCGAGGTCGGCCGCGAGGCGGGTGTCGGCCGTACGCCGAAGAGCGGGATGAGCGCGACGTTCGGCGACGTCTTCAACGACGGCCGCCTGTCGATCTACAAGACGAACATCTCCGAGCCGGGCATCCTGGTGCAGGGCAACGACCTGTGGGTGCCGCAGGCGCCGCCGTCGCCCGACGCGCGGCCGGTGTATGAGGACATGGCGACGGTGATGGGCGTCCGTCTGGGAGGCTGGAGTTGGGGCGCCGTGTTCGGCGACCTGAACAACGACGGCTGGCAAGATCTCTTCCTCGCGAACGGCTACGTGTCGGCTGCCGATCGCAGGAGCTACTGGTACGACTTCTCGCAGATTGCCGTGGGGCACACGCGCATCATCAGCGACGCCAGGAACTGGCCCGCCATGCACGGCCGTAGCCTGTCGGGCTATCAGCGGTCGCACGTCTGGATCAACGACGGTGCCGGGCGCTTCCTCGACGTGGCTCCCGCTGTCGGCGTCATGGACACGTTCGACGGCCGTGCCGTCGCGTTCGCCGACCTGTCGAACACCGGCACGCTCGACGTGCTCGTCGCCAACCAGCGCGGCCCGCTGCTGATCTACAGGAACACCGTGGCGCCAGGTCGACACTGGCTGGGCGTTGCGCTCGAAGGGACGGTCAGCAACCGCAGCGCGATTGGCGCGAGCGTCACGGTGTACTGGAACGGGCGGCATCAAGTGCAGGTGGTGGATGGGGGCACCGGCTTCAGTGCGCAGGGCCAGCGCGCATTGCACTTCGGGCTCGGCACGTCAGCGACCGTCGACCGCGTGGTGGTCCGCTGGCCGTCCGGGCGCGTCCAGACCATCGAACAGCCTGCGGTGGATCGGCTGATGCACGTGACGGAGCCCGCACGATGACGGCGCTGGTCCCTGCCTCCGTGCCGCCACTCATCGCACCGCGCTCGCGCTGGGCCGCCATGCTGTCGAGCAGGTTCCTGCCGCCGATCTTGATCACGCTGCTGCTGATTCCGGCCCAGCTGATCTTCGGCATCCTGATCTCGTTCCAGGGTACGGCCCTGGCCATCCTCGTGTCGATGGGAGGCGAGATCGTGCTTGGACGAATGGTCCTCGGTCACTGGCCCAATCTGGCGAGTTCGTACATGAGCGGGATCAGCGTGGGGATCCTCCTGCGATCGCCGTTCCTCTGGCCGTACGCGCTCGCCAGCCTCCTGTCGACCTCGTCCAAGTACGCGGTGCGCTTCAAGGGGCGGCACCTGTTCAATCCGTCGAACTTCGGCGTGAGCGCGCTCGTGCTGCTTGCGCCGAACGCGACGTCGATTCTCGGTAATCAGTGGGGCAACCACCTCGGGCCGATGATCCTCATCTGGGTCATCGGCATCGCCATCGCCTGGCGTGCGCGCCGGCTCGATGTCAGCCTCGCCTACGTCGCGGCGTTCGTCGTGTTCGCGTCCGCACGCAGTGTCATGGATGGCACGCCGTGGCTGGCAGCGGTGGCGCCGATCACCGGGCCGATGTATCAGCTCTACATCTGCCTCATGATCACCGACCCGCGCACGACGCTCAGCACGCCGCGCGGTCGGGTGGTCGTCGTTGTGGTTGTCGCCCTGGTCGAAATGCTCATGCGACAGTTCGACGTCGTCAACGCCCCGTTCTACGCGTTGTTCGTGGTGGGCGTGCCGGCGCTGGCGCTCGAGTTGTGGTGGAAGGATCGGAAGAGGACTCGGCCTGCCGGCTGATTCGGCGGCACGTCTTTGGGGAGGCACCACGTCGCGTCGGCGTGGCGCTGCCGGCACGTCGTCGAGCTTGCGGGTCGATACCGACGACATCATGGACACCGACCCTGGTGCCGGACACGATGGTGTGCCCCGAACGGACGCCGGGCAGACGGATCAGGACGGACTGTGATGGCGTGGACACGGACTCATCACCTTGCAGGGTGTGACCAGGCGATCCTGTTGACTTCCACGAGACCGTGTTGGGCCCGCGCGATGGGACGCGAACGGGCGGAAGCGAGTCCTGCAACCACGGCCCACAAGGAGTCGCGCTCATCGGCGGTGAACTCCTCGGTGAGCGCGAGGATCTCGCCGTCGGGCAGCGGCGTCTGCCGACGCCGGAACGTGGCGCGAATCGCAGCCACCAATGCGTCACCGTCGAAGGCCACGCGCCGGGCCGCCATCGCGACGTCGGTGAAGTCCTCCATGCGATATGTGGAGTGATTTCAACACGATTGCCTCAAGCTGAGCGCACCTCCTGTATCGCCCTTCGCTCAAGTCGATACTGCCCGTATCGGGTATACTTCTAGGAGTCGGACTCGTAGATGACCGTCTTGAAGCGCAAGGACTTCGCCCGTTGGCAGGCTGGAGAGAAGGACGCCTTGTACAACGCCGCCAAGGAGATGGAGAACGGCCTGATCGACGCCGATCGGGGCGGCCTCCTGTACAGGACGCGCGTGATTCGATCTGGTGGCGGCAAGAGTGGCGGGTACCGGACCATACTCTCGGCCCGGATCGGCAAGCGCTACGTGTTCCTGCATGGTTTCGCGAAGAAGGACAAGGCCAACATCGCATCAGGAGGAGAAGAAGACCCTGCAGTTCGCCGGCAAGGTATTCCTGGAACTCTCTCCTGCAGACCTGGCGAAGGCGCTGCAGGCGGCATACTGGTGGAGGTGCATTGTGTCCCGCAAACTCATTGAGTCTCTTCGTGGCGACCTCGCCGCGCTGGAGAAGATCGGTGCCATCAGCAAGGTGACGATGCGGCAGTTCGACGCGATTTGCCCTCCGCCCGTACGAGAGTTCACTGCGGCGGACATCAAGCGGCTGCGCGAGCGGCTGAAGTTCAGCCAGCCCGTGTTCGCACACCTGCTGCACACGACGGCTTCGACCGTCCGCAAGTGGGAGCAGGGCGACACGCGGCCGGCTGGACCCGCGTTGAAGCTGCTGAACGTGATCGCGGACAAGGGGCTGAAAGCCGTCTTGTAGGACTGACAGGCCTGCAGCAGCGTGTAGTCAAGTCAGGCACCCGCGACCGAAGCCCTTGCACCAGGGACATAGACATGTTGACCACATTGCGGATCAAGAACTTCAAGGCATGGAAGGACACTGGCGAGGTTAGACTCGCGCCGCTCACGGTGGTGTTCGGCGCCAATAGCGCCGGCAAGAGCAGCCTGGGCCATCTGCTGCTCGCCCTCAAGCAGACCGCATCCTCCGCTGATCGGCGCCGTGCACTGCACACGGGGGATGAAAGCTCTCTCATAGACCTGGGGACGTTTATCGAGACGCTGCATGGGCATGACCAGAAGGCGATGCTCGAATTCCACCTCGGATGGACGATCCCCGGCCAACTGGAGGTGCATAACCCGCTGGACAGAAAGCAAGTCTACCAGGGCAACCGACTCTCACTCACGAGCACAATCGCCGCCGGGGCGAACGAGCAACCCGCGGTTCGGACGGTTCGATATGAGCTTCGCGAAGACGACAGGCCGGTACTGACGGCAAGGCTCTCGAACGAAGGGAGTAGGGTTCAGCTCCGTACTGAGCCTTACAAACTCGTTCATGCCGTAGGTCGCAAGTGGCCGCTCGACCCGCCCGATAAGTTCTACCGGATTTCCGAGCACTCACTTGCGCGCTTCCAGAATGCCGACTTCCTCGCGAGCTTTGCGCTCGAGGTCGAGCGGATGCTCGGGTCGATCAGCTACCTGGGGCCGCTTCGTGAGCGTCCACATCGCACCTACGGCTGGGCGGGCAACACTCCCGAGACTGTTGGCACCAACGGCCAGTACGCCATTGCGTGCATCCTCGCGGCGGAAGCAGCGGGTCGGAGACTCAACCGCAGCAAGGGAAAGCGTCAGCAGTCGTTCACCAGGTTCATTGCGCAATGGCTCGTCGATCTCGGTGTGATCGATAGCTTCACGGTACGCCCAACCGCACCAGGTCGCAGAGACTATGAAGTGAAGGTCAAGACGCGTGGCGAGCACACCGAAGTGGGCCTTCCGGATGTTGGCTTCGGCGTGTCTCAGGTTCTTCCTGCCCTCGTTCAGGCGTTCTATTGCCCGCCGGAGTCGATTGTGTGGATGGAGCAGCCTGAGATTCATCTGCACCCGCAGGTTCAGGCGGAGTTGGCCGACGTGTTCATCTCGGCGGTGCAGGCATACGAGCGGGGACGTCCGCGCAATGTGCAGTTGATCATCGAGACACACTCCGAGCACTTCCTGAACCGGCTCCAACGACGGATCGCTGAACAGGCCCTCGTACCGGAAGACGTCGCGATCTATTTTGCCAAACCCACCTCGACGGGAGCCGCACTGGAGGAGCTGAAAGTGAATCTCCTCGGCGACATCGCCAACTGGCCGGAGAACTTCTTCGGCGACGAGATGGGTGACATCGTGGCGCGCACCGAGGCGGCATCCAGGCGGCGAGCGGCCAGCGAATGACCGTCGTCGTCGACACGAATGTCATCCTGACCGCCAACCGTCAGCATGCTGGCGTGAGCGAGGCGTGTATCGTCTCCTGTGCTCGGAGGCTCCACGAGATCGTGACCGGCGGACGAGTGGTGATCGATGATGAGTACCGCATCCTGAAGGAGTACAAGAACAGAACAACGCCGCATATCGGTAAGCGACCAGGCGATGCATTCGTGAAGTGGCTCTTGCGAAACAACGCCAACGCGGCACGGTGCGATCAGGTGAAGCTCCTCGAGCACGAGCAGCGCGGGTTCGAGAGCTTCCCGGAAGACGACCGGCTGGAGACCTTCGACGCGGCCGACCGCAAGTTCGTGGCCGTGGCGTGCGCACATGCGGGTCGCCCGCCTGTCGCGCAGGCCACGGACTCGAAGTGGATCGATTGGGCGCCCGCGCTTCGCGACCACGGGGTGAACGTCGAGTTCCTGTGCCCGGGGGACATCCAGGGCTTCGACGATAGGAAGAAGCGTCGGAAGGGAAGGGGACGATGATGGAGTTCGTTCGCTTTCCACACACGCCGCACCTGACGTGGCTTGGAGCGGGCAAGCCTCGCCACGACAAGGTCCTGGCTTCCCGGGAAGTGGAGGCTCTGCTCGCTGGTGATGTCATCGTCGAGGAGAAGGTCGATGGTGCGAACCTCGGCTTCTCGGTGGATGAGGACGGCACTATCCGGGGTCAGAATCGAGGCAGCTATCTCGACCTCGATGCCCCGCAGGGGCAGTGGAAGCCACTCAAGCGCTGGCTGTCCACCAGACGCCACGCCCTTGCCCAGGCGCTGGGACCTGAACTCCTGCTCTTTGGCGAATGGTGCTACGCCCGGCACAGCGTGCGGTACACGCACCTGCCTGATTGGTTTCTCGCCTTCGACGTCTACGACCGACGGAAGGGTAGGTTCTGGAGCGTCGACAGGCGCACCGAGTTTACGAAGGCGTTGGACATCCGAACGGTGCCGGAGTTGGGCCGTGGGCGCTACGACGTTGCGCGCTTGACGACACTGCTCGGAAAGTCGCAGGTCACGGATGGCACCCCAGAGGGTCTCTACGTGCGGCGCGAAGTGGGTGGTGTGCTGACGGCCCGCGCCAAACTGGTACGCGCCGAGTTCACGCAGACGATGGACGAGCATTGGTCCAGGCGCCGATTGGAAGAGAATCAACTCGCGACAGGACTCGGAGGGGACGCGAGGGCCTGAATGCCCAGGACGACAAAACCCGCTACCGTGAGCGGGTTCTGCAGAGCACCGTATGGTCCGCCTTCGCGCCTGCGGCGCTTCGACGAGACAACTTTTCGCTGGAGCGCTGTGCGAAGAGTTGGTTGCGGGGGCTCACCCCCGACTGTGTCGGCTTCTCTGTTGGACGGCAGCGTGATCGCTCACTTTCCGCTGCATTTCAAGGAGTTCGCCGATGTACGACCCACGATGGGGTGATGACGCGCGAGAGCGCGAAAGCGGCTCACGCGACCTGAGTCGAGGCGGCCGCAGTGGCACAGATTCCCGCGAGCGGGAGCGGGAACGCGTCGAGCCGCGTGAGGTGTTCGCCGGCCACGTCAGACTGCCTCGTGGTCAGGAACGCGAGCACGTCTGGGTGCGCGAACACAGCCACATGCTCCGTGGCTCGGAGAGCCGCACGCTGGCCTCGGTGGGGGCGTTCCGCGCCATCCCTGCGGACGACCTGCGCGACGCGTTCGACAAACCCCTCGATCCTCGACACGGTGATCTGTGGCACCTCCGCGGGGAAGGCCTCGTACAGACTCACCGGGTCGACCGCGACACCACCGTGGTCACGTTGACGAAGGAAGGGCGTGACCTGCTCGAATCCCACCGTCGCGACCAGGATGCGCCAGACCGCCAGACGTTCACGCACGGCGTGCAGCGCCCGCGCGAGTTGAAGCACGACGCCGAACTGTACCGGGCGTACCTCGAGGAGGCCGAGCATCTGCATGACGCCGGGGCGACCATCCACCGCGTCGTTCTCGAGAACGAGCTGAAGGCCGAGTATCAGGCATTTCTGCAGGAGCCGAATCGCGACCGCGAGGACAGCGATGGACGGCCGGAGCGGAGCCTACTGGAGATCGAAGCCTGGGCGCAGGAACACAGCCTGCCGTGTGACGACCAGGGACACGTTCAGTTCCCGGACCTGCGCATCGAGTACGACATCGACGGCCGCGACGACGTGCGCGATGTCGAGGTCATGACGCCGCACTACCGAGGTGCGCACGCCGCGGGAAAGTCGGGCTCCGGGTTCAGCCTCTACTTCTCCGGTCGCGGGGGTGGTGGGGGAGGGCGTGGTGGCAGTCGTTCACGCGGCTACATGGAGGAGTTCCTCTGATGTTCTTCGACGAACGGGTGCAAGCCGTCGCCAAGAAGGGGTTTACCGAGCGTCAGGCGCGGTTTCTGACGACCGTGATGCTGCACGCTGGTGTCTGCGTTCCGCGTCAGTACGCACGCTTCTGCGGCATCGTGCACGGGCAGAAGACGCGGCAGTTCTTCGCCAAGCTGGTGCGCCTCGGCTACGCGTCGATGCACGACTGCCGCCACAACCGCGCTCGCATCTACCACGTCACCCAGCGCACGCTGTACGCGGCCATCGGCGAGTCTGACAGCGGACTGCGACGACGGCTGACGATCAACCGAGCGATCCAGCGGCTGATGGTGCTCGACGCGATCGTCGAGGATCCCGATCTGATCTGGCTCGCCACAGCCGCCGAGAAGGCCGCGCACCTGTCGGCGCTCACCGGGATCGCACCGACCGAGTTGCCGCACGTGACGATTGGAGATGGCGACACGCGGCAGGTCCGGCTCTTCCCGGAGCGACTCCCCATTGGCATTCACCTCGCCGGCCGAGGTGTCATCGTCTACGTCATCGACCGCCCGGACCTGGACGACTTCCGGGTGTTTCTCGAGCGCCACGCGGCGCTGCTGCGCGCCCTGCCCATCTGGACGCTTCGCATTGTCGTCCCTCCGCACCTTCCGGGCATGGCGGAGCGTGCCAGGCACGCGGTGCAGTACCAGCTGACGGAACCCTTCAGAGACGTCGTCGTCAACGAGATGCGCTGGTACTTCGAGCAGCTTCGATCGTCGTCATCCACCGAGGCCGAGCGCCTTGCGCGGGCGCGCAGGGCATTCGCGTCGTCTCGCGCCCAGGCGATCTATCGATGCTGGAAGCAGGACGGGGAGGCCGCGTTGGTCAGCGTCGGCAGCGATGCCATTCGCAAGGCTGTCGAGGCCGGGAGTGGGAGAGTCGAAGTTCTCGAACTCGGCCATCGGTATGGTCATCTCTCTCCCCTGCTTGCCGTGTCTTGAGTGCCGCTATTCCGGTCGCGGGCCGTTGTTCAGCGGGAACCGTCGGAGGCACAGCTCGACACTGCAGTCTGCTCACAGCCCGGCGACCCAAAGTGATGCGTTGAGGAACACGCCTCTGGTGCCGCGAGTTCAGGGACGTTTTTCGCACCTCCGCCTTCAGGACGGACGGAAGCCGGGTCTCGGTATACTGAAGGGCTACTGTCGCGAGCCAGAGACATGCTCCTAACCATTCGAACGACACACCGACCGGCCACCGATCTGGGCTTCCTGCTGCACAAGCATCCGGAGCATGTCCACTCGCGGGAGTTCCCCTTCGGCAACGCCACCGTCTTCTATCCGGAGGCGACCGAGGAGGCGTGCACGGCTGCCGTTCTGCTCGATGTCGACCCCGTGGCGATGGTTCGCGGGCGCGGCGGCAAGGGTGGCGCAGAGGACCAGTACGTGAACGATCGGCCGTACGTGGCCTCGTCGCTGATCTCGGTTGTTCTGACCCGCTGGTTCAATTCGGCCATTGGCGGCAGATGCGAAAAGAAACCCGAGTTGACGGCCCTGGCCCTGCCACTCGAGGCGAGGATCGCGGCGGTGCCTTGCCGCAGTGGTGAACAGTTCCTTCGGACGCTCTTCGAACCCCTTGGATACGAGGTGGAGGCCAGGCGGCACGAGCTCGACGAGAAGATGCCCGCGCTCGGCACGAGCCGTCTCTTTACCGTCACGCTGCGGGCGACACGGCCTCTGTCCGAACTGCTCACGCACCTCTACATCCTGATCCCAGTCCTGGACGACCAGAAGCACTATTGGGTCGGCGACGATGAAGTCGAGAAATTGCTGCGCCGGGGCGAAGGCTGGCTCGAAAGCCATCCCTCGCGTGACGTGATCGTCTCCCGCTATCTGGTCCACCAGCGCGGCCTGGTTCGAGACGCCATCGCGCGGCTGACGGCGGAAGAACAGCCGGAAGAGGAAGCGGCTGCACAGCGGAAGGACGAACAGGAAGCAACGATCGAGCAGACGATCAGCCTCAACGAACGACGACTGGATGCTGTCGTCGAGGTGCTGAAGTCATCCGGGGCGACACGCGTGCTCGACCTCGGCTGCGGCGAAGGCAAACTGCTGCGCCGGCTGCTCGCCGATCACCAATTGGCCGAGATCGTCGGGATGGATGTCTCCGGGCGCGTGCTCGACATGGCAGAATCTCGTCTGAAGCTCGATCGATTGGCGCCGACGCAGCGCGCGCGGATTCGCCTGATGCATGGATCGCTGATGTATCGGGATGCCCGGCTCAGTGGTTTCGATGCGGCGTCTGTTGTCGAAGTCGTCGAGCATCTGGACCCACCAAGGCTTCACGCGTTCGAGCGCGTCCTCTTCGAGGCGGCGCGGCCGTCGACCATTGCCCTCACGACGCCGAACGCAGAGTACAACGTGAAGTGGCCGTCGTTACCCGCAGGTCGATTTCGCCATCAGGACCACCGCTTCGAGTGGACTCGTGTGGAGTTCCAGGGCTGGGCCACTGATGTTGCGTCACGACACGGCTACGCGGTGACGTTCCAGCCTGTTGGAGACGAGGACCGCGAGGTCGGTCCGCCGACGCAGATGGCGGTGTTCACGAGATGACCTTCACGATCCCTGAGCTGTCCCTGGTGGTCCTGATCGGTCCGTCGGGCTGCGGCAAGTCGACGTTCGCCCGCAGGCACTTCAAGCCGACCGAAGTGATGTCGTCGGACGCCTTTCGCGCGCTCGTGTCGGATGACGAGAACGACCAGTCGTCAACTGACGATGCGTTTGCCGCGCTGCATTTCGTGGCGGCGCGACGGTTGGCCAGAGGCAAGCTCACAGTCGTCGATGCGACCAACGTCCAACCCGAAGCACGCAAGCCGCTCGTCGCCCTTGCACGTGAGTATCACGTGCTGCCGGTGGCCATAGTCCTCGACCTGCCCGAGCGTGTCTGCCACGACCGCAATCGAGTCAGGCCCGACCGAGACTTCGGCGCGCACGTTGTCCGTAATCAGAAGAGCCAGCTTCGCCGATCGATTCGCGGCCTCGGGCGCGAGGGCTTCAGGCACGTGCACGTCATGACGTCGCAGGACGACGTCGAGGCAGCTGTCATCGAGCGCCAGCCGCTTTGGAACAACCGGAAACACGAGGCGGGGCCGTTCGACATCATCGGCGATGTCCACGGGTGCTGCGACGAGCTGGAACAGCTTCTCCAGCATCTGGGCTACGACCGGACCGACGGCGGAGCGTGGTCTCACCCAGGCGGGCGGAAAGCGATCTTCGTGGGCGACCTCGTCGATCGCGGCCCACGCGTCGTCGATACGCTGAAGACCGTGATGTCGATGTCACAGGCAGGGTCGGCCCTGGCTGTGCCTGGGAATCACGACATCAAGTTGAAGCGTAAGCTCGAGGGCCGCGACGTCACGGTGTCGCACGGCCTCGACCGAACGCTGGCAGAACTCGACCAGCAGACGCCAGAGTTCCGATCTGAGGTGCAGACGTTCCTCGATGGGCTTGTCAGCCACTACGTGTTCGACTCCGGACACCTCGTCGTGGCGCACGCCGGGATGAAAGCCGAGATGCAGGGCCGCGGCTCAGGTAAGGTCCGCGACTTCGCACTCTTCGGCGAGACGACGGGAGAGACCGATGCGTTCGGACTGCCGGTCCGCCACAACTGGGCAGCCGAATACCGTGGGCGCGCCAGCGTCGTGTACGGACACACGCCGGTTCCGGATCCGGAATGGCTGAACCGGACGATCAACATCGACACCGGATGCGTCTTTGGCGGCAAGCTCACCGCCCTACGTTGGCCCGAGAAAGAACTCGTGTCCGTGCCGGCGTTGCACACATACGCCGATCCGATCCGCCCGTTTCTGCCGGACACCTCCACGCCGACGCTCAGTGCCCAGCAGACGAACGACGATCTGCTCGACATCGACGATGTACGCGGAAAGCGGCTGATCACGACGAGGTTGCACCGAAGCGTCACGATCCGCGAGGAGAACGCAGCCGCCGCGCTAGAAGTCATGAGCCGCTTTGCGGCGAACCCGAAGTGGCTGATCTACCTGCCGCCGACCATGTCGCCGAGCGAGACGAGCAAGGCCGAAGGCTTGCTCGAGCACCCTGCCGAAGCGTTCGGCTACTACCGGTCGAACGGCGTACCGACCGTTGTCCTCGAGCAGAAGCACATGGGCTCACGCGCGATCGTCATCGTCTGCCGAAGTCAATCGGTGGCACGCGAGCGATTCGGGGTTCTCGAAGCCGAAGACGGGATCTGCTACACACGGACCGGACGCCGGTTCTTTGAAGATGCTTCCCTGGAGAGAGAGCTCTTGGCCTCGGTCCGGGGCGCTCTCGATCGCAGCGGATTCTGGGAGCAGTTCAACACCGACTGGGTCTGCCTGGACTGCGAACTGATGCCCTGGTCAGCAAAGGCACTGGAACTGGTCCGTCAGCAGTATGCGTCGGTCGGAACGGCGGCGCGGGTGGGACTCGGTGAGGCGGTTCGCGCGCTCGAGGCCGCTGGCGCGCGAGGCGTAGACGTTGGCGCGCTGATAGAGCGCCATAAGGTCCGGGAGGAACTCGCCGATCGGTTTGCCCGTGCCTATCGGAACTACTGCTGGCCGGTCGAATCGCTGCGCGACATCCGCATTGCCCCATTCCATGTGATGGCAACGGAGGGTGCGGTTCACTCCGACAAGGATCACGTGTGGCACATGACGACGATCGGGAGCTTCGTCGATCCAGATCACGGGCTGCTGATCGCGACCCGGTATCGCGTCGTCGACCTGTCTTATCCCGAGAGCGAGTCGGCCGCAACGGCGTGGTGGACCGAACTGACGGAGAACGGTGGCGAGGGGGCGGTAGTCAAGCCCCTGGCATTCCTCGCGACCGGTTCTCGCGGTCTCTTGCAGCCGGCTGTCAAGTGTCGCGGAAAAGAATACCTCCGAATCATCTACGGACCCGAGTACACGTTGCCGGAACACCTTGGCCGGTTGCGACAGCGCGGCCTTTCGGGTAAGCGCTCGCTCGCCTTGCGCGAGTTCGCGCTGGGGATCGAAGGCCTGGAACGGTTCGTCCAGCGAGAACCTCTCAGACGCGTCCACGAATGCGTCTTTGGCGTCCTCGCCTTGGAGAGTGAGCCGGTCGATCCACGGCTATAGACCGTCGTCAGTGTGCAGCGATGCCTTCCAGAAGGCGGTCGAGGCCGGCAGAGGGATCGTACAGACGATAGCTGCAGACCATAGCGACGTGCCTCGTCCTGCGACGGCGTGGTGGCTACAGGTCGCTAGCCAGGGCTTCCGCCACCTACGTTTCGGGAAACGGCCACTCGCTCGGATACGTCGGACGAAGGTTGGGGCCGCCCTCGTCGGCATAGGCAGTCGACTGCTGCGCAAGCCGTTCGGGTACGTGACCCACGTGCGCCAACACGTCGTCCTGACCTGCCCACGCCGGAGGTGAGATGAATCCGATCTCACCCTCGCGATCGGCGGCGACTTCGAACTGCGTCCATCGAGAAAGGTAGGGTGGCCCCAGGGCAACCGCCATGGCGCCGTCTCGCGGTATCCCTGTCCAGAATGACGCGCACACAGGATGCCGCTCAGCCTCACGCCACTCTTCGGCGGTGCCAGAGTAGAGGCGATAGCGCCGCAGCAATCGAACATCTGCGTAGAAGGCGTGGACGTCGTGCGTCATGCGCCGCCACAGACGCTGTAGCGCCGTCGGCCAGCCGCTCTGTTCAAGCACGGACGCGTCGAGCGTGAGTGTCACGCGGTGGCTCCGCCAGAGGTCCCCCGGACGACGAGCACCCACGCCGATTGACAGCGTGACGTCGACGACGGGCCGCTTCGGGCACCAGACGGTAGAGCCCAGGTTACCTGGAACGAGATACTCTTCCTCGAGGAAGTCAATCAAGTGTTGGCGACCCGTCTCGCTGTACCGGAAGGACGGCGGTTCGTACAGCCCATAGCGGACAGGCAGCGCCTCTGGGACATGCTGTTCAAAGCAGTCGACAACTCGTTCGAGGCCCGCGCGCGAGGCGAGTCGGGCGTCTACCGAGAACCACGACAACTGCAGCGCGGTCAGCGTCGCGCTGCGAGTACCACCCACGTACCGCCGCACGCCGGCAGGCGTCGTGACCGCATCACTCTGGAGATCCACGACCACGCCATGACTCTGCAGGGCGACTGCCTTTGCGACGCGTCTCACGTGTGCATAGGCTGACTGCGGCGCGGCGTTCGGCTCCAGATTGAATTCGACCATGTGGGTGATGCCAGGGAGCAGGGCGTGAACGGCCTCCGGCACGTCCTCCGGTTCCACGCGGTGCACCGGACCTGCAACGATTTGCCAACCGCGGCGCGCCCACGCCCAGACCTCATTCTGTGTCTCCCACTGGCTGTGATCCGGAAGGCAGGTTGGTAGGGGAGGGCGCTGTGTGGACCACACCTGCAGGTCGTAGCTCAAGATTCGTCCGTTCGAAAGGTGTCAAGTTGCCGCCGGGGCGAGGCGCGTTAGGAGAGTCGTTCCCGGTTTCGGTCGCAGGTGAGCACGGGTTGCCACCTGGGGCTCCGCTCGAACTGTCGGCCGATGAGGTAGCCGACAGCCGCCCCACCAGCAATGCCCAGGGCCTTCGCGGAGCCGGTGAAGTCATCCTGGGGGACCATGATGCCAGCTCCCGCGCCGCCGCCAAGCAGTGCGCCGATCCATCGGCGTCCTCGCGCGGCCGGAACGTGCCTGGCGATCCGGAGGACATCCTCACGCTTTAGGGCGGTGTCAGTCCCTTCGACCCTCAAGTTGACGACTTTGTCGCTGACCGCTCTGAACGAGCCAAGGACGACTGAACCATCCCGGTGCTCCACGCGGGTTCGTGAACCTGGCGCGACTGCACTGAGTGCGTCCCACCCGACACAGGGCGGCTGAACAGAAAGGGCTGAGGGTGAGCCGACGATGGCGCTGGCCAGACATAGCCAATGACCGGCCCACGGTTCTCAATCTCAACGGCATAGAGCTACTCGCACAAGAGGCGTCTGGGCTTGGCTCCGAGGCGAACTCCCGGGGAACGAAGGACGATGTTCGCACAGATGATGGCTGCCGATCACAGCGAAGTGCCTCGTCGTCGCTGGATGGCCTGAGGCGAGCTGGGGGGTGAAAATGTGTGGCAATAATACGTAGAGACATTATAGTATTGCCACCGGGCAAATCTCATGTACAAGCGCGAATGGGACACCGTCCTCTACGGAATCGCCGAAGACCAGGCTGGGTTCTTCACGGCTGCCCAGGCCCGGGTGGCCGGGCTCCATCAGGTCCGTCTCATTCAGCTCGCCCAGCACGGCGACATCGAGCGCGTGTCGCGGGGCGTGTACCGATTGACTCGGTTCCCGATTTCCCGGCTCGGCCACTACATGGAGGCCGTTCTTTGGCCGCAGGTCCGTCGGCCCGATGTCGTCGGCGTCGTGTCCCATCAGTCCGCCCTCTCCATTCACGAGTTGTCTGACGCCAGCCCCGCGCGCGTCCACGTGACACTGCCGACAGCCGTTCGCATCCGCCGCGACGTGCCCAACAGTCTGGCCATTCACTACGCGGACCTGTCGCCAAACGACGTCGAGCGCGTTGAAGGTGTGCCCGTCACGACACCAGCCAGGTCCATCCGCGACGCACACGCCAGCCATCTTGGGAACGACCTTGTTCGCCAGGCGATCGCCGACGGACGACGATCAGGAGTGCTTTCAAATTCCGAGGCTGACCGTCTGGAGCGCGAGTTGCTTGGAACCCGGCCGAAACGCCGTCGCGCGGCGCCCGCGCGCGTGGATGTGACGTGACCGCGAAGAGACCGACCGGCCCGCCGCCCTCGGCTGGCGTGCTGGCGAGGTATGCGCAGGCGTACGCGCGCGAACTTGGGGTCGCCGAAGGCCGTGTGCGCGCATGGGTCGCCTACATGATCCTGGCGGGTGTGCTCGAGCGTGCCGCCGGTCTCGACGGGCCACGGTTCATCGTCAAGGGGGGCGTCGCGCTCGAACTGCGGCTGCGTGCCCGGGCTCGGGCCACCAAGGACATCGACCTAGTCCTCCGGGACACGAAGGCCGACCTCGCCGACGCGCTCGAAGAGGCGCTGACCGGTGACGCCTATCAGGGGTTCTCGGTCCGGCGCAAAGGCCAGCCCCTGCTCCTGGACAACGGCGCCGTCAACATGGAGTTCGCCGTCACGTATCGGGGCCAGCCCTGGACCAGCATCAGCGTCGACATCGCGCGCGCGGAGGCTG
>JADLFL010000070.1 GCA_020845575.1 Acidobacteriota bacterium
ACAGCAAGATCATGAGCATCAAGCGCAAGGCCGGTGGCTTCCGTAACCCCGATCACTTCACCACCGCGATCTACTTCCATTGCGGGGGATTGGACCTCTACCCACGCTGATCCCGGAAGAGGCAGAACTATTAGTTGAGTAGTTGCTCTGGAGTAACGTATTGCAGTGCACGGACTCGCTCGTGCCTGACCGTTGACAAACCGACGGCCTTGAATGATAGGAGCGTACCATGTCAATGTCGAACGCACGGAATGGGTGGATTCTTGTTGTGGCCCTTGCCGCCGCCAGCAGCTACGCGCAGAACCCGCCAACGGCGGTCGAGGTGTGGGTAGAGGATCATCCACGACCGCTCTATGAGGCGGTCCGGCAGATAGAGCGGCGCTTCGGCTACGTCGTGACATACGAAGACGTGCCGTACGTCTACGGAAAGAATATCGTCGACGTAACAGAGTCCGTCGCCAGAAGTGCTCCCGCGACGGGCCGCGTTCTGGAACAACGACATGGTTCGCTGGTAGTCACGTACACCCCTCATTCCAGATCCACGGCTGGCCAGGTGGGTGAAGTCCTCGAAGCAACGGTCGCGCAGATGAATCTCTCCGGAGAGTTCGCGCAGTTCCGCGTTGACACCTCCCATGGTGCGTACCATGTCGTCCCCGTGGCGCGACCAGGCCGCGATGGTGTGACCGAGCCGTACATGGCGCCACTGGACGCCATGATGTCCGCGCAGATTCCCGAGCGTCCGCTGTTCGAGGTGATGACGCGACTGCTCGATGGCATCAACGCTGCGTCAGGCAAGGAGATCCGACCTGGTATGATTCCGACGCGCGGTGGATGGACGGCCGTTGACGCTACCAGCGAACGTGCGCGCGACATCGTGCATCGGACGATCAGGTCGGTGTCGTCGGATCTGTCATGGTCTGTCTTGTGCGGCGTCGGCCAGAATGATTTGTGCGCGCTGAACATTCATCGCGTGAAGTCTCCAGAACAGCCCTGAAGACTCCACTGCCCGTCGACTCCGCGCTCGCGCCGCTGCGGGCGGCGCTCCAGGCGCACCGGGCGGCGGTGCTGGTCGCCACGCCTGGGGCGGGCAAGACGACGCGGGTGCCGCCGGCACTCGTCGACGAGGGGCGCGTGCTGGTGCTGCAGCCGCGGCGGGCGGCGGCGCGGGCGCTTGCGCGGCGCGTGGCGGAGGAACAGGGCTGGACGATCGGGCGCGAGGTCGGCTGGCACGTGCGCTTCGAGCGACGCTTCTCCGCCGACACGCGCGTCATCTTCGCCACCGAAGGCATCCTCACCGCACGGCTCGAGCAGGACCCACTGCTGAGTAACGTCAGCACGGTGGTCCTCGACGAGTTCCACGAGCGGAGCGTCCACGCCGACCTGGGTCTCGCGATGGCACGCCAGGCGTGGCTCGCGCGCGACGATCTGCGGATCCTGGTGATGTCGGCCACCATCGACCCGGGGCCTGTGTCGCGATTCCTCGACGACTGCCCCGTCGTGTCGGTGTCCGGAGATCCGCACCCACTCACCGTCGCCTACGAACCCGACGCACCGCTCGCATCGGTCGTCGCGCGCGCGCTCCAGGAACGCACGGGCGATGTGCTGTGCTTCCTCCCCGGCGCGCGCGAGATCGATCGGGAAGCGAGCGCTGTCGCATCAGTCGCTCGGGCACAGGGCGTGCGCGTGCTCGCGCTGCACGGATCGTTGCCCCCCGAAGCACAGGACGAGGCCCTGACGCCCTCGTCCGAACGTCGCGTGATTCTCGCGACAAACATCGCCGAGACGTCGGTGACGGTGCCGCACGTACGCACCGTGATCGACAGCGGATGGCAGAAGGTGGCGCGCTACGACGCCGCACGCGCGATCGACACCCTGCAGACCGAACGCGTGTCGGCCGACGCCGCCGATCAACGGGCGGGGCGCGCGGCACGGCTCGGACCGGGACTGGCGATTCGTCTCTGGTCGCCGCGCGAGACGCTGCGCACCACACGCGAGCCCGACGTCGCGCGCATCGATCTCGCGCCGGTGCTGTTGTCCATTCGACTGTGGGGCGGCGACGAGGCGGCGTTCGACTGGTTCGATCCGCCAGCCGAGTCGCGCCAGGCCGACGCCCGCGCACTGCTGCGGCGGCTCGGCGCGATCGACGACAACGGCCTGACGTCGATCGGCCGTCTCGTCGCGCGTCTGCCGGTGCCACCGCGGCTCGCGCGCATGGTCGTGGAAGCCGGCGGACATCCCGATGCCTGTCTCATGGCCTCGTTGCTCGGCGAAGGACGCGCGCCGGCGCCTGACGGCACCACGACCGACTCCGACGTGTGGTCGCTGCTGCCGGTCGCACGCGGTCTCCCGCATCTGCACCGCGCGGCAGATGCGTTGCGGCGTGCGGTGAACGAGACGCTCCCGGCTGCCGCAGCGCGCACGGACCTCGACGAGCAGGCGCTCGGGCGTGCCGTCCTCGCCGGATTCCCCGATCGCGTGGCGCAGCGGCGTGTGGCACACGGCGACGCGCTGCTGCTCGCCACGAGTACCGGGGCACGTCTCGCTACGACGAGCGGCGTGCGCAACGCGATGTACCTGGTCGCGCTCGACATGCAGGGCGTGGATGGCCGTGAACCCATCGTGCGACTCGCGAGCGGAGTCGAGCGTGACTGGCTCACGCCCACGCACGTCGAGCGGCGCGTGGCTGTCGACGATCGCGGCCGCCTGCGCGCCACGCGGCTCACGCAGTACGGCGCGCTGACGCTCAACGAGCAGCCCGATACGCTCGCGTCAGACGACAAGGCCGTGCTCGTCGAGGCATGGATGCGCGCCAACAGGACGCCGGGCGAACGGCAACTCCTCGCACGCCTGGCCTTCTGCGGCGTGGAGATGGATGTCGATTCATGGCTCGCGACTGCCGCGGCGTCGGCGACATCGCTCGACGACATCGACATCGCGAACGCGCTGCCGTGGGATATCCGTCAGCGTCTGCTGACAGATGCGCCGCTGCGGCTGACGCTGCCGAGCGGCAGGACCACTGCGCTCCAGTACCGCGATGACGGCACCGTGCGGGCGGCGGTGAAGCTGCAGGAACTGTTCGGCCAGACAGACACGCCCCGCATCGGCCCCCGTCGCATCCCCCTCATCGTCGAACTGCTCGCCCCCAACGGCCGCCCCGTCCAGACGACGCAGGACCTCCGAAGCTTCTGGACGACGACGTACGCCGACGTGAGGAAGGAGCTGCGAGGCCGCTACCCGAAGCACGCGTGGCCGGAAAAGCCGTAGCAGACGAACGGGTTAAAACCCGTTCGCTCCATATGGCTCCTCGGTCGCCGGCTTCGTGGCATGCAAAGGCCCGCATTTGCGGGGTATAGAGGCACGCACTTGCTGGGTATGGAGGCCAGGGGTTTCAACCCCTGGCGAAGGGCCGTCCCTGATTCACACGCGTCGGAGGACGAAGCACTTCAGGTAATAGGTCTCTGGCACGCCGAGCAGCACCGGGTGATCGCGGGCCTGCATGCGCTTCTCGACGACGATGACGGGGATCTGCGCGTCTGTGGCGGCAGACAGGATGATGCCGCCGAACATCCCCTCGTCTACATGGGCAGAACACGTACAGGTCATGAGATGACCGCCCGGTTTCAGCAGCCGGAGTGCGCGGAGGTTGATCTCCTTGTAGCCGCTGATCGCCTTCGCCACGGCGCCCTTGTGCTTGGCGAACGCAGGTGGGTCGAGCACGATCGTGTCGAAACGCTCGTCGCCGCGCTCGAACTCGCGCAGCGCATCGAACACGTTCGCTTCCCGCGCCTCGACGTTGCGCAGGTCCTGCCGTCCGGCGTTGGCGGCGATCGTCGCCACGGCGTCTGCCGACGCGTCGAGCGCCAGCACGTGTTCCGCGTGCGGCGCCATGCGCAGCGCGAAGCCGCCGTGGTAGCTGAACGCGTCGAGCGCACGTCCCGTCGCGTAAGCCGCAGCTGCCGCATGGTTCTCGCTCTGGTCCAGGAAGAGCCCCGTCTTCTGTCCCTTCCACGGATCCACCAGGTAGCGCACGGGGCCCTCCCGCACTTCGACCTGCGCTGGCACGTCGCCCCACGCCAGCACGACCTCGCGCGGCAGCCCCTCGAGCTCGCGCACCTTCGGGTCGTTGCGCAGCAGCACACCACGCGGCTGCAGCAGTTCGACAAGCAGCTCGACGATCAGTACGGCGTGTGCGTGCGTGCCCTGCGACAGCGTCTGCACCACGAGCACATCGCCATAGCGGTCGACGATGAGGGAGGGCAGGAGATCGGCTTCGCCGTGGACGAGCCGCATCGCCGTGGCGTCGAAGGCAAGCCGCTCGCGAACGGCGATCGCCGCGCGCAGGCGCTCGCGCCAGAAGTCGCGATCGACGGGCGTCGCGTCGCGCGTGAGCATGCGCAGCGTGATCTGCGAGCGATCCGACGACAGCGCGCGGCCGAGCAGCGCGCCGCGGCCGTCGCGCACGTCGACCACGTCGCCTGGACCTGCGTGCAGTTCGGTGACGTCGGAGCGGTAGATCCACGGATGCCCGCCACGCACGCGATCGATACCCTTGCGGGCGATCACGGCGGTGGGCGGACGAGGAGAGGCGTCTGGAGCTGACATGGAGAGAACCGGCCGGAAACGGGCGGGATCCGTATAGTACAATCCGCAGTCTATGCGCGTGGCGCTCGGGGCCGATCATGCGGGCGTCGCGCTCAAGGACGCGATCCGGAACCTGCTCGATTCACGCGGGATCGCGGTGACGGACGCCGGCACCAACGGCACCGAGTCGGTCGACTATCCCGACTACGCCACCATCGTCGCCCGCGCCGTCGCAACGGGCGACGCCGACCGCGGCATCCTCGTCTGCGGCACCGGCATCGGCATGGCCATCGCGGCCAACAAGGTCGATGGCGTGCGCGCGGCGCCCGTGCAGGACGTCGAGACGGCACGGCTCGCGCGCGAACACAACGACGCCAACATCCTCGCGCTCGGCGCGCGCGTCGTCGCGAAAGACGCGGCGCTCGCCATCGTCGACACGTTCCTCGACACGCCGTTCGCCGGCGGTCGCCACCAACGCCGCGTCGAGAAGATCGCCGCGATTGCGCACGATCCCGTTCGCGCCTGACCATCGCGCCGCCCACCGTCATGTATCACGCCACGCCCCACATCCTTCGCACGCTGGCCGATGTCGATCCCGACGTCGCCAAGGCGATCGCCGACGAAACCACGCGCCAGAACCTCGGCCTCGAGCTCATCGCCTCGGAGAACTTCGCGAGCGCCGCCGTGATGGCCGCCGCCGGCTCGGTGATGACCAACAAGTACGCCGAGGGATACCCCGGCAAGCGGTACTACGGCGGATGCGAGTTCGTCGATGTCGCCGAAACGCTGGCGCTCCAGCGCGCGGGCGCGCTGTTCGGCGCCGAGCATGCCAACGTGCAGCCGCACTCGGGCGCGCAGGCCAACATGGCCGTGATGCTGTCGTACCTGCAGCCGGGCGACACCATCCTCGGCATGAACCTGGCGCACGGCGGGCACCTCACGCACGGACATCCGCTCAACTTCTCCGGCAAGCTGTACAAGGTCGTCCCGTACGGCGTGCGCCAGGAGGATGAGCGCCTCGACTACGACGAACTGGAGCGGCTCGCGCACGAGCACAAGCCGAAGCTGATCGTCGTCGGCGCGAGCGCGTATCCACGCGTCATCGATTTCGAACGCATCGGGAAGGTGGCGCGAGACACCGGCGCGCGCATGCTCACCGACATGGCGCACATCGCCGGTCTCGTGGCGGGCGGCGTCCACCCGAGTCCGGTGCCGCACAGCGACTACGTCACCACCACCACGCACAAGACGCTGCGTGGGCCGCGTGGCGGTCTCATCCTGTCACGCGCCGAGTACGCGAAGGACATCGATCGCTCGGTGTTCCCCGGCGTGCAGGGCGGACCGCTGATGCACATCATCGCGGCCAAGGCGGTGTGCTTCCGCGAAGCGCTCGAGCCCAACTTCCGCGCGTATCAGGCGCAGGTGGCCGCCAACGCGCGCCGGCTGGCGCAGTCGCTGCACGACGAGGGGTTCCGGCTCGTGAGCGGCGGTACCGACAACCACCTGATGCTTGTCGACGTGTTCTCGAAGGGCATCACCGGCAAGCAGGCGGAAGCCGCGCTCGGACATGCCGGCATCACCGTCAACAAGAACGCGATCCCGTTCGACAAGAATCCGCCGATGGTCGCGTCGGGCATCAGGATTGGCACGCCCGCCGTCACCACGCGCGGGATGACGGAGGCCGAGATGGATCGCATCGCCGACCTCATCTCCGAGGCGCTGCGCGCTCCAGACGACACGGCGGTGCTGGCCTCGGTCAAGGGCCAGGTGGAAGAACTGTGCCGGGAGTTCCCGCTGTATCCGCCCCCGGCCTGATCGACGGCGTACGGCGCGTCCTCGGCAGCGGGGGCGCGCTGGCGTCGGTGCTCGACGGGTTCGAGCCGCGCCAGAGCCAGCAGCAGATGGCGGACGCCGTGGCCCGCGTCGTCTCCGACGGCGGCGTGCTCATGGCGGAAGCCGGGACGGGCACCGGCAAGACGCTCGCGTATCTCGTGCCGGCCCTGCTCTCGGGCCGGAAGGTGCTGGTGTCCACCGGCACGCGCAATCTCCAGCAGCAACTGATCGACAAGGACGTGCCGATCCTCCAGCGCGCGCTCGGGCCGTTTCGTGCCGCGTGCATGAAGGGGCGTGGCAACTACCTGTGCCTCCATCGCTTCGAGCAGACCCTGCACGACGACAGGCCGCGCGACGATGAGACGCGCGTCGCGATGACGCTGATCGAGCACTGGGCGCCGCGCACGCAGACAGGGGATCGCGCGGAGCTGGCCGATCTGCCGGAAGAACTGCCCTTCTGGCATGGCATCTCCGCGACGACCGAGAACTGCCTCGGATCCGACTGTCCGCGCTTCAGTGACTGCTTCGTGACGCGCATGCGGCAGGAGGCCGCCGACGCCGACCTCGTCATCGTGAACCATCACCTGCTGTGCGCCGACGCCGCCGTGCGTCGCCACTCGTTCGGCGCGGTGATCCCCGAATGCCAGGTGGGCATCGTCGACGAGGCGCACCAGCTCGAAGACGTGGCCACGCAGTACTTCGGGCTGAGCGTCAGCAGCTATCGCGTGGAGCAGCTGTTCGCCGACGCGGCGGCGATCAGGACGTCGCCGCTGTTCGTGCCGCGCGAGGAGGCCGAAGCGGTCGCGCGCGCGATCGAAGCACTCAGCGTGTCGTCACGCGCGTTCTTCCTCGACCTGCAGACACGTCGGCCGGGCGTGCGGCAGTCGGGTGACCAGGGCAGCACGCTCTTGGACGAGCGCCTGCGCGTCACCGGCGACGTGCTGGCAGAAGCCGCCGGCGAGAGCGGCCTGCAGCTCATCGACGCACTCACGTCACTCGAGGAATCGCTCACGCTGATCAAGGACGCGCCGGAGGATCTCCGCTCGATCGCCAGGCGTGCGGGCGAGCTGCGCGACGACCTGCGGTTCCTGCTGCGCGCCGAGCAGGAGGAGTACGTCTACTTCCTCGAGATCCGCGGACGCCATGTGGCGCTGCGCGCAGCCCCCATCGACGTCTCGCACATCATCCGCGACGTGCTCATCGACAAGCTGCCGTCGCTCGTGCTGACGTCGGCCACCCTGTCGATCGGAGGATCGTTTGCGTACATGCGCGCCAGGCTCGGCGTGGGCGAATCGCTCGAGGTGCGCGTGCCGTCGGAGTTCGACTACCGCACGCAGGCGCTCGTCTATCTCCCGCGACGCATGCCAGACCCTCGCACGCCGGCGTATGGCGAGGCGTTCGCCGACGAGGCGGCGCGGCTGCTGACGGCAAGCGAGGGCCGCGCGTTCCTGCTCTTCACGAGCTACGCCGCGCTGCGCGACGCGCACGCGCGCCTGTCCACGCGACTGCCCTACCCCATGCTCGTGCAGGGGACGATGCCGCGGGGAGTGCTGATCGAGCAGTTCCGCCGCACGCCGAACGCGGTGCTGTTCGGCACGTCGAGTTTCTGGCAGGGCGTCGACGTCGTGGGCGAGGCGTTGAGCTGCGTGGTGATCGACAGGATTCCGTTCGCCTCACCAGGCGACCCCGTCGTCGCCGCGCGGATCGAGTCGCTCCAGCGCCGCGGGATCGACGCGTTTGCCGGCTTCCAGGTGCCGCTGGCGATTCTCACGCTGCTGCAGGGTGTGGGACGCCTCATCCGCCACCGCCAGGATCGCGGCGTCATCGCGCTGCTCGACCCTCGGCTGCAGTCGATGGGCTACGGCCGCAGGTTCCTGAACGCGCTGCCCCCGGCCCCTGTGACGCGACGTCCCGAAGACGTGCCCCGCTTCTTCGCGAACAATCAGCAGACGCTTACGTGACCGTGGGCGTCACTGTCGCGCGGTCGGCTGCGCGCTCTCGGCCACTTCGCGCTCGCGCGCGATGAACGCGTCGATTTCCTGTTCGAGGACCGGCAGTGGCACGGATCCGTTGGCGAGCACCGCATCGTGGAAGCGCCGGCGATCGAACGCCGGACCGAGTGCCTCCTCGGCGCGCGCGCGCAGTTCGCGGATCTTGAGCTCGCCGATCTTGTAGGACAGCGCCTGTCCCGGCCACGAGATGTAGCGATCGGTCTCGGTGGTGCACTCGTGCAGCGAGAGTGCCGTGTTGGCCGCCAGGTAGTCGATCGCCTGCTGGCGCGTCCAGCCCTTCACGTGCAACCCCGTGTCGACGACGAGGCGCGCCGCGCGCCACATCGCGTACGTGAGGCGTCCGAAGTTGCTGTAGGGATCGGTGTAGAAGCCCGCCTCGATGCCGAGCCACTCGGAGTAGAGTCCCCAGCCTTCGCCGAACGCGGAGATGTAGCTGTAGCGCCGGAAGGCAGGCATGTCCGTCGCCTCGTTGGCGAGCGCGATCTGCAGGTGATGGCCGGGCACCGCCTCGTGCAGCGTGAGCGCTTCGAGGTTGTAGAGCGGACGCGTCTCGAGCGCGTACGTGTTGAGCCAGTAGTAGCCGGGCTCGGTACCGTCTGGCGGATTGCCGCTGTACCTGCCCGCCGTGTACTTCGGCGCGAGATAGTCGGGCACCGGCGCCACGCCGTAGGGCTGACGCGGAAGGCGTCCGAACAGCGACGGCAGCCTTGCGTCCATGCGCTTGGCGATCCACGAGCCCTCCTTCAGGAGTTCCTCGCCGGTCTTCGGATAGAACCGCCGGTCTGTCCGCAGCATCGTGAGGAATGCCGAGAAGTCGCCGGTGAAGCCCGTACTGCGCATCACGGTGTCCATCTCGGCGCGGATCTTCGCCACTTCGGCAAGGCCGATCTCGTGGACCTCGTCGGCGGTGAGCGGCAGCGTCGTGAAGCGCGTGACGAGGTGCTGATAGTAGGCGGCGCCGTCGGGCAGCGTGCTGGCGGCGATCGACTCGCGCGCACCCGGGATGTACTCCGCGCTCAGGAAGTCGCGAAAGCGTGCGTACGCCGGCGTGACGGCTTCGGCGATCGCGGCGCGGCCTTCGGCATCGAGGCGCGTACGGTCTGCCTCGCCGAGCGTCGACGGCAATGTCCTGAACGGTGCGAACAACGGACTCGCCGTCGGATCGGCGGGCATCAGCGGGCCGATCGCCGTGTCGACGCCGGCCAGTGCCACCTTCGGAACGGTGATGCCGGCCTTCAGGCCTTCGCGCATGCGCACGATGTGCTCGTCCACGTAGCGCGGGAATGCGCGCAGGCGGGCGATGTAGTTGTCGTAGTCGCGCGCGTCGGCGAAGCGCGTCGCCTGCGGCAGCAACGCGAAGCTGGAATGGAACCCGGAGTCCGCGTTGATCGGCACGAGGTACTCGCGGAACCTGAAGGCCGCAAGCCGATCCTCGAGCTCCGCGCGCAGCATGTCGATGGTGACGCGATCGGCGGCCGGCAGTGCGTCGCGGTGGACGCCTCCGAGCGCATCGAGGAATTCCCGCGTGTCTGCCGCACGCCGCTCCTCGTCGGCGATCGACTCACGTGACAACTGATCGTCGTAGCGATGCTCGCCGACGGCGGTGGCCATCTGCGGCGATTCGCGCAGCCGCCACTCCCACTCGCGTTCGAGTAGTGCCGCCAGCTCACGCTGCGCGATCGTCTGCCCAGCGTCGCCACGCGACACCGCCTCGCGACACCCGGCCACGGCCACCAGCCCGACCCACGCCCAGACGATCACGGACTTGCGCATGACCGCAGAGGGTAGCACCGCGGGACCGGCCGGGCTCGGCGAGCCTGTCCTACCTCTGGCCGAAGATCGCGGAGCCGACGCGGACCATCGTCGCACCTTCCTCGATGGCGACGTCGAAGTCATGCGACATCCCCATCGAGAGCTCGCGCAATTGGTGCGGCGGGGTGCCTTCGGCGAGCAGTGTGTCGCGCAGGGTGCGCAGTCGCCGGAACCAGGGGCGAACGTCTTCCGGATTGGCCGCGTACGGCGGCAGGAGCATCAGCCCCTCCACACGGACACCGTCGAGCGTACGCGCGTGCGCGAGCGTGGTGCGCAGGTCTGCCTCGTCGAGACCAGACTTGGTCGCCTCGTGCGCCAGGTCGACCTGAATCAGCACGGGCAGCACGACGCCCTTCGCCGTGGCGGCGCGCGACAGGCGCGTCAGCAGATCGGCATCGTGCACCGACTGCACGGACGCGAACGCGCCGGGGACCTTGTTGGCCTTGTTGGACTGAAGGGGACCGATGAGATGCCAGCGGATCGGCAGGTCTGCCGTCTCGGCCTGTTTGGCGAGCGCTTCCTGCACGCGATTCTCACCGAAGTCGATCTGACCGGCGGCAAACGCGGCGCGGACCATGTCCGCGCCGAACGTCTTGCTGACAGCCACCAGACGGACGGCCTCGGCGGGCCGTCCGCTCCTGCTGGCGGCGCTGGCCACACGCTGCCGGATGGCGGCGAGCCGCTCGGCCAGCCCGGAGTCCGGCGCGTGCGTGCTCACTCCTTCGGCTTGATGGAGTCGAGCACACCCTTGGCCTGCGCAGCGTTCGCGCCGCTGGGCGCCAGCTTCAGGTAGTTCTCGAAGTACTTGATGGCCTCCGGCATGTTGCCGCCATTGAGGTTGGCCATCCCGAGCCAGTAGTTGGCCTCGGCGTAGTTCGGGTCGGCCTTGATGGAGGCCTCGAACTGCGCCTTGGCCTCGGCGATCTTGCCCGCGTTCCACAGGATCACGCCCTGGTTGTAGCTGTCCTGCGCGGATCCGCCGCCGGACGCCGCACCCAGCGCCGCCGCCTTGGTGGCCATCGCCGCGGCTTCCTCGCGCCTGCCAGTCGCGTTGTACAGATCGGCGAGCATCCGGACCGGCTGGGACTCGTCAGGACGGAGTTCGGCGGCCTTCTTGAACGCCGCTTCCGCCTTGTCGAGTTCCTTCTTCTCGTAGTGCGCGGCGCCGAGGTTCACGTAGCAGGCGTAGCAGTCGGCCTGCATGCCCGCGGCCTCGGTGAACTTGGCGATCGCACCGTCGTGATCCTTCGCGCCCGACGCCTGCACGCCCTCGTCGAACAGCTTGCGGAACGCCGTCTCCTCGGGAGACATCCCGGTGGCGGGGGGCGTGACGGTGAAATTGAGCTCGGCGCTGCTTCCGAGGCCAACCTGCACCTGGTCCTCCGCGACACCCTTCTCGTGCTTGATCGTGATCAGGTACGGCCCGGGCTGGAGGCCGACCTGGATGAACTCGCCCTTCTTGTTGGTCTTGACCTCACGCGTCAGGTTGACGCCGCCCTTGAACTCGATGGTCACCGCGGCCTTGTCGACCGGTTGCCCCTTGCCGTCGACGACCTTGCCCTTGACCTGTCCTGTCGTCTGCGCGGAGGCGGGAACGCCTGCCACGATGAGTGCGACTGCGAGCGCGGCAGCCCCGACGATGCGTGCGCCGAACGTGAATGCTGACATTGGAACTCCTCCGGAGGACGAGCAACCCGTCCGACAGAAGAGTGTACTAGACCGGCAACGGGCAATCGGCAACCGGCAACCGGTCGATGCCGCAAAGCCTGTACAGACCGGTGCGTGACGGGGTAGCTGGTGCCCGAATGTCCGCACGGTTTGCCAGTTGCCCGTTGCCGGTTGCCGGGCTGTGTTTCCGTCATCGTTGGTCGGAGAATCGTCATCGGCCGGAGGGCGCCGGCGAGACGGCCTACAGTTCCAGGCCGGAAATGCTGATAAAACCGACGTGGTACGGTATGTGCTTCCCGTGCAAGTGCCATGCAGGAGTCCAGGCCCATGAAAGTGACCCCACTCGATCTGCGCCAGACACACCTCTCGACGAGCCTTCGCGGGTTCGACAGAGACGAGGTGCGTGCCCTTCTCACCGACGCTGCCGACGACTACGAGGCGGCGCTGCGGGAGATCGACAGGCTGAGACAGGACCTGCAGACGGCCGAGACGCAACTCGGCGAGCATCGCGAACGCGAGACGAACCTCCGCAACACGCTGCTCACCGCCCAGCGGGTGGCCGACCAGATTCGCGAGAACGCGGGCAAGGAAGCCGAAGTGCTCCTCCGCGACGCCGACACACGTTCCGCGGCCATGCTCAAGGACGCCGAACTGCGGTCGACGACGCTGGCGAGCGAGGCGGAAGCCAGAGCCCACACGCTCTCGAGCACGGCCGAAGTCCGCAGCCTCGCCCTCACGTCCGACGCCGCGACGCGCGCCGCGGCGACGTTGCGCGAGGCAGAGGCCCACGCCCAGGCGGTCACGCGCGAAGCCGACGGCCGCGCCGACGCCACCACGCGCGATGCGCTGCTCCGGTCGCAGGCCACGCTGGCCGACGCCGAGACGCGCGCACAGGCGCTCATCACCGACGCGCAACTCCGCGCCGACGCCACCTACGCCGATGCGCAACTGCGCGCTGACGCGATGCTGAAGGACGCGCAGGCCCGCGTGGACCTCCTGCTGCAGAAGGCCAACGCGCGCCTCGACGAGCTGGAACACGCCGTGAGCGAGATGCGCCTGCGCAAGCGCGACGTGGAAGGCACGCTGGAGCAGTCGATCGCGTCGCTGACCTACGCGCTGGAGTTCGTGCGCACGCAGGAGTCGCGCGACGACAAGGTGCGGATGCTGCGTCCGCGCGTCAACGAGCAGAGCGTCGACGTGCCACGCGCTCAGGGCGGCGAGACCGCCATGCTGGGCTGATCGCCGGCGATGATCCGCAACCTGCTCCGGCTCGTTGTCCTGGCCGTGATCGTCCACGCGGCGGTCAAGGTGGTGCCGGTGTTCTGGCACTACGTCCAGTTCAAGGACGCCGTGACCGAAGTGGCCAGCTACCCCGGACGACGGACGTCCGAGGAACTGCGCGATCGCGTGGTGCAGCTGGCCACCGAACACCAGGTGCCGATCGGCGCGAAGGACATCGCGGTGAAACTCGAAGCGAACCGTGCCTTCGTCACCACGGCATGGACGGCCCAGCTCGAGTACCTGCCAGCCCGCTTCTATCCCTACGACTTCATCGTCGACGTCGAAGGAAGGCCCGAGCGGTTCAACGGATTCTAGTGAATCTGCTTGCCCATCCGCGACCAGCGGGTCTTGGTGACAAACCCCGTCACGCTCGAGAAGAGCTGTTCGAGACCCGGACGCTCGTAGTCGGCGGCCTCGCTCTCGAACGACCAGTAGACCACCAGCGCGCGGCCCTTCACGTATGACTGCGGCAGGAAACCCCAGTACCGGCTGTCCTGCGAGTTGTCGCGGTTGTCGCCCATCGCGAACAGGTGCCCGGCGGGCACCGTGACAGGGCCGTAGTTCTCCAGCTTGTCGAACGCCGTCGTCTCGCCGTCGGCGCGCGGCGCGAGGCGGAAGTGCGCGTACGGCTCCTCGATGGGCGTGCCGTTGATGAAGATCTTCTTGTGCCGCATCTCGAGCGTCTCGCCGGGCAGGCCGATCACGCGCTTGATGAAGTCGCGCTCCGGATCCTCCGGAGACTTGAAGACCACGACGTCGCCGCGCCGGTACTCGCGGATCGGCAGCAGCGCCTTCTCGAACCCCGCCGGCGCGAACAGGAACTTGTTCACCACCAGGTGATCGCCGATGAGGAGGTTGTTCTCCATCGACCCGCTGGGGATCTTGAACGCCTGGAAGCACCACGTCCGCACGAACAGCGCCAGGATGACGGCGATGACGATGGATTCGAAGTACTCGCGGGCCGTGGACTTCGGCGTGCCGGCTGCGTTCATGCGTCAGTGCCCACTTTCAGGACTGCGAGGAAGGCCTCCTGCGGGATCTCCACGCGGCCGACGCGCTTCATCCGCTTCTTGCCTTCCTTCTGCTTCTCGAGGAGCTTCCGCTTGCGCGAGATGTCGCCGCCGTAGCACTTGGCGAGCACGTTCTTGCGGATCGCCTTCACCGACTCGCGCGCGATGATGCGCCCGCCGATCGCCGCCTGGATCGCCACCTCGAACATCTGGCGCGGGATGAGCTCGCGCATCTTCGCGGCCAGCAGGCGCCCGCGCGCGTACGCCGTGTCGCGGTGCACGATGATCGAGAGCGCGTCCACGGGCTCGCCGTTGACGAGGATGTCGAGCTTGACGAGCGGCGAGTCCCAGTAGCCCGTGACGTGATAGTCGAGCGACGCGTAGCCGCGCGACACCGTCTTCAGCCGATCGTAGAAGTCGAGCACGACCTCGTTGAACGGCAGTTCGTAGGTGATCACGACGCGGCCCGACGTCATGTACTCGATGTTCTTCTGCGAGCCGCGCTTCTCCTGGCACAACTGCAGGATGCCGCCCACGTACTCGGCCGGCGTGATGATCGTCGCCGTGATGATCGGCTCTTCGAACCGCGAGACACGGCCCGCGTCGGGCAGCTTCGACGGGTTGTCCACCTCGTGGACCTCGCCGTCGGTGGTCGTCACGCGATAGAGCACGCCCGGCGCCGTCGTCACGAGGTCGACGTCGAACTCGCGCTCGAGACGCTCCTGCACGATCTCCATGTGCAGGAGACCGAGGAAGCCGCAGCGGAACCCGAAGCCGAGTGCCGCCGACGTCTCGGGTTCGAACGCGAACGCCGCGTCGTTCAGCTTCAGCTTCTCGAGCGCGTCGCGCAGTTCCGGGTACTGATGGCCCTCCACCGGATAGAGCCCGGCGAACACCATCGGCTTCATCTCCTGGAAGCCCGGGAACGGTTCGGCGGTCGGATGCGCGGCGCTCGTGATCGTGTCGCCGATCTGCGCGTCGCCCAGGCGCTTGATGTTGGCGATCACGAAGCCGACCTCGCCCACGCCGAGGCTCTCGACCGGCTGCGGCTTGGGCGAGAAGATGCCGACCTGGTCGATGTCGTACGACTGGCCGTTGATCATCATCGTCACCTTCATGCCGGCGCGGATGCTGCCGTCGATGACGCGGATCTGGACGATCACGCCGCGATAGGCGTCGTACCAGGAGTCGTAGATGAGGGCCTTGAGCGGCGCGTCGGCGCTGCCCGACGGCGGCGGGAGGCGCGCGACGACGGCTTCGAGGATGTCGCGAACGCCCACGCCTTCCTTGGCGCTCGCGAGGATGGCGCCTTCGGCGTCGAGCCCGATGATCTCCTCGATCTGCCGGCGGGCCTCGTCGGGCATGGCACCGGGCAGGTCGATCTTGTTGATGACCGGGATGATCTCGAGGTTGTTGCCGGCCGCGAGGTACGCGTTGGCGAGCGTCTGCGCCTGCACGCCCTGCGACGCGTCCACCAGCAGCAGTGCGCCCTCGCAGGCAGACAGCGACCGCGTGACCTCGTACGAGAAGTCGACGTGCCCGGGCGTGTCGATCAGGTTGAGGACGTACGGCTGGCCGTCGAGCGCCGTGTAGTCAAGGCGCACCGAGTGCGCCTTGATGGTGATGCCGCGCTCGCGCTCGAGGTCCATGCTGTCGAGCACCTGGGCCTCCATCTCCCGCGCCTGCAGGGCGCCGGTGAGCTCGAGGAAACGATCGGCCAACGTCGACTTGCCGTGGTCGATGTGCGCGATGATGGAAAAGTTGCGAATGAAGCGCGGGTCCATGAAAAGCCCTTCATTGTACCGTGTCGGCAACCGGCAACCGGCAACCGGCAACCGGCAACCGGCAACCCGGCACCCGCCTTGGCGCCTGCGGCGCTTTGGCGCGGCAGGCTGGTATCGGGTCGGGTTGTAGGGGCACCCCTTGTGGGTGCCCGTTCCGACGGGCGGCCGCAAGGGCCGCCCTACGGCACAGGCGCGGACCGGCATTCCCGGCATCGCGGCATTTCGGTAGGGCCGGCCCTCCGGGCCCGGCCTTCACGGACGGGGCCGTTCGTAGACGCAGAGGGCATCACGCCGGGCGACGATGCGGTCGCTGTCGCCGCAGGTCGTGGTGACCTCCAGGACCACGTCTTCCCCGCCTCGAGACACGAACGGAGCGCCGAACATCGGGACCCAGGGGTCGTCCACGGTGACGTCGAGTCCCTCGCGATACGCGTGCAGGACGATTCCCGCGGCCTGCAACCACGTGACGGCGCTGAAGTGGAAGCGTGCCCGTTTCGCGCCGCTGGCCATGAGATGGCGAGCCGTGTCGACAGCCACCACGTATCGCGTCGCGCCATCGGCCGCCTGGTTCGACGCGTAGTCCCGAGCACGCCCCACCGTGCCGATCACGGGCAGTCCGGCGAGCACCACGAGACTCCACGACCCACGCGGGTCGTAGGCGTTACCCCACGCCAGCGTGAAAGCCCGGTCGCCATGCGCCCGTCAGGGTCGAGCCGGCGGCGAGATAGAGCGGCGCGTGCAGGTAGAACTGGAGGTGCCCGCTGCCCGGACGCAACGCGTCTCTACCGCTCATCGCGTGGAATGAACGGCTGCGGGTACGGCGGGCCGATGTAGTCGGCGCGGGGGCGGATCAGGCGGTTGTTCGCCAGCTGTTCCAGCACGTGGGCCGTCCAGCCGGACACGCGGCTGACCGCGAAAATCGGCGTGTAGAGATCCATGGGGATGCCCATGGTGTAGTACGTGGACGCCGAGTAGAAGTCGACGTTCGGGAACAGCTTCTTCTCGCCCGTCACCACCTGCTCGATCCGCTGGGAGAGCTGGAACCAGCGCGGGTGGCCGGCGCGCTCGCCTAGCTCCTTCGACATGCGTCGCAAGTGGGTGGCGCGCGGGTCCTCGGTGCGGTACACGCGGTGTCCGAAGCCGGAGATCTTCTCCTTGCGCGCGAGCTTGGCGCGCACGTATTCCTCGGCGCGCTCGTCAGATGCACCCTCGCCGAGGTCGAGCAGCATCTTCATGACCTCGGCGTTCGCGCCACCGTGCAGCGGCCCCTTCAGCGTGCCGATGCCCGCGACGATGGCGGAATGGACGTCACTGAGCGTGGCCGCGCACACGCGTGCGGCGAACGTCGACGCGTTCAGCTCGTGGTCCGCGTGCAGGATCAGGCCGATGTCGAACGCGCGCACGGACGTCGCGTCGGGCCGCTCGCCCTTCAGCATGTAGAGGAAGTTGGCCGCCTGGCCGAGCGCCGGATCCGGCGCGATGAGTCCGCCGCCCTGGATCATCCGGCCGTAGCTGGCCACGAGCGTGCCCATCTGCGCCGTGAGGCGCACGGCCTTCCTGTAGTTGGCCGCGGGACTGTTGTCGGACGCGTCGGCGTCGTAGTGCGACAGCGCCGACGTCAGCGTCCGCAGCGCGTCCATCCCGTCGCCCGGCGGCAGGCTCCGCATCAGGCGGACGACACCCTCCGGCAGCGCGCGCGAGGCCGCGAGCTGCGAGTGCAGGTCGCCGAGCTCCGCTCGATTCGGCAGCCGCCGGTGCCACAGCAGGAAGCAGATCTCCTCGAACGTCGCCGACTGCGCGAGGTCGTGGATGTCGTACCCGCAGTACGACAGGATCCCGCGATCGCCATCGATGAAACAGATGGCCGACGATGTGGCGACAACGTCCTGGAGGCCGGACACGTTACTCGCCCGCGATCTGCGTGCTGAGCACGGCCTCGTCGCCGCCGAACTGCTGGAACAGCGACGTGAGGCCCGGGTACAGGAAGCCGACCTGGAACAGGACGAGGAACGGCAGCGTGCCGTAGATGCCGTTGACGAGGGCGTAGACGACAGTGAACGTGAAGTACAGGCCCAGCGCCACTTCGGCGAGGGGTTGCCACAGCATCATCTGGTGGTACTTCTTGCCGGCCCAGTCGTCGCCCGTGCGTTCGACGCCGTGCTTGGGCGTGCGGACGAACTCGGTCTGGCGGCCGGCGATCGCTTCGATCACCGCGCGCGTGTTGTTGATCGACAGGCCGATGCCCACCGCCATCAGCAGCGGCAGGTACTTGATGCGTTCGGTCCAGGTCTGCGGATACGCCTGCATCTGCGAGAACGCGTAGAAGTTGACCACCGAGAACGTCGCCGCGAAGAACAGCGGGATGTCGATGAGCAGCATCTCCGACCAGCCCATGTTGTAGCGCACGTACATGGACGGGAACATCAGCACGCACAGCGCCACCATCAACAGGTAGTTGAAGTTGGCGGTGAGGTGGAAGAACGCCTCGGCCTTGACGCGGAAGGGCAGGTCGGCGGCGAGGATCTGCGGCAGGAGCTTGAGCGCCGTCTGCACGGAGCCCTTCGCCCAGCGGTGCTGCTGCGACTTGAAGCTGTTCATCTCCACCGGCAGTTCCGCCGGCGTGATGACGTCCTCCATGAACACGAAGCGCCAGCCGCGCAGCTGCGCGCGGTAGCTGAGGTCGAGGTCCTCTGTCAGCGTGTCGTGCTGCCAGCCGCCCGACTGCTCGATCGCGTCGCGGCGCCAGATGCCTGCCGTGCCGTTGAAGTTGAAGAAGCAGCCCGCGCGGTTGCGGCTACCGTGCTCGAGCACGAAGTGCCCGTCGAGCATGATCGCCTGGATGCGCGTGAGCGTGGAGTAGTCGGCGTTGATGTGGCCCCAGCGGGCCTGCACCATGCCCACCTGCGGGTCGGCGAACTGCGGCAGCGCGCGGCGGAGGAAGTCGGCGGGCGGCACGAAGTCGGCGTCGAAGATCGCGATGAAGCGACCGTCGGCCACCTGCATCCCCGCCTCGAGCGCGCCGGCCTTGAAGCCCGTGCGGTCGGTGCGGTGCAGGTAGGTGATGTTGAAGCCCTGGTTCTTCCAGCGGCGGACGGCCAGTGCGGCAACGTCGACGGTCTCGTCCGTCGAGTCGTCGAGCACCTGGATCTCCATCAGCTCCCGCGGGTAGTCCATGCGGCAGACCGCGTCGATGAGGCGGTCCACCACGTACATCTCGTTGAAGATCGGGAGCTGGATCGTGACGACCGGGAGCGGATCCAGTTGCGGCAGCGGTCCGGGCACGTGGTCGGCATACCGCTTGTACCAGTACACCATCACGTACCGGTGCCAGCCGTAAAACGCCAGGATGCTCAGGACGAAGAAGTACGCCGCAAGGATCGCCAGTTCAGTGAGTGTCATGGTCGGCCAGACTCCGCGCACCCGCCACTGATGACCTCGGCGAGGCACACGAAAGTGAACAGGATATCGCAGGCAACCGGCAACCGGCAACCGGCAACCGGCAACCGGCAACCGGCAACCGGCAACCCGGGCGCCGGGCTCGGAGAGCCGGCCCTACCCGTCGATGGGGTCGGTCTGCGTTGTGTGACTGCCCATGCTAAACTACGAGGTTCCGTCCGCGCCGCCCGGACCTGTCGAGCGGACGCTCACCAGCCATGCAGGCCACCACACTCCGCGCACTCGAGTTCGACCAGATCGCGGCAGTGGTGCGTTCGTACGCCGTCACGCCATTCGGCGCCGCGCGTCTGGAACGCCTGACGCCGTCCACCGAACCGGTCCGCGTGGCGGAGGCCCTCGACCTCACGGGCGAGGCCATTCTCCTGCTGCAGGACCACCAGACGCTGCCGCTCAGGGGCAACGAGACGGTCCAGGGCGCCATCGACGGGCTTGCCGTTGCGGGCGCGCCGCTCGAACCCCTTCGCCTGCTGGCGCTCGCGGACTTCTTCGATTCGGTGGACCGCTCGGCAGCGCTCGTCGAACGTGCCGCCACGCGATTGCCGGCCCTGGCGGCCGTCGCCAGGCGCGCCTCGCGATTCACCGACGAGAACGCCCGCGTGCGCAAGGCCATCAGCCAGCACGGCGAGGTCGTTGACGAGGCCAGTCCTGCCCTGGCGCACCTGCGCGACAAGCTGCGCAAACAGCGCCAGCGCCTGCGCGGCACGCTGGAGTCGTACCTGCGCGGCAGGGACACGGCCAAGTACCTGCAGGACCAGGTCATCACCGAGCGCAACGGCCGCTTCGTCATCGTCGTGCGCGCGGAGCACCGCGGGGCGATCCCCGGGCTGGTCCACGGCGCGTCGGCCAGCGGCGCCAGCCTCTACCTCGAACCGCTCAGCACCGTCGACGTCAACAACGACATCGTCGCGCTGGAGGAGCAGGAAGCGGAGGAGGTACACCGGATCCTGCTCGGCCTGACCGACGGGTACCGCGCACGGGCCGTCGACCTGCACGCCACGCTCGACGCCGCAACGGCACTCGACGAAATTCAGGCGAAGGCCCGGTTCTCCATGTCGTTCAACGGCGTCAGGCCGGCGCTGTCGCACGACGGACGGCTGGAGCTGCGCCACGCGCGGCATCCCCTGCTGATTCCGGCCGTCGCCCGGCGCGTGCCCTCCTTCGCGACGATGACGCATCCCGTCGCTACGGAGGGCAAGCCCGAGGCTGGCGTGCGCGTGCCGCGTGAGAAGGAGCCGGTGGCGAGCGACCTGCTGGTGGTCCCGCCCGCGAAGGCGCTGGTCATCACGGGGCCGAACACCGGCGGCAAGACCGTGGCGCTCAAGACGGCGGGACTGCTGGTGCTGATGGCCCAGGCGGGTCTGTTCGTGCCTGCCGAAGCCGGATCGCGGCTGCCCGTGTTCCGCAGCGTGTTTGCCGACATCGGCGACGAGCAGTCGATCGCCGCCAACCTGAGCACGTTCTCGTGGCACATGACGAGCATCGTGGCGATGGACGAGGCGCTGCGGCTCCCGGCGCTCGTGCTGCTCGACGAGGTCGGCAACGGGACCGATCCCGTGGAAGGCGGCGCGCTCGGCGTGGCCGTGATCGACCACTTCCGCCAGCGCGGCGCGGTGGTCGTGGCGACCACGCACTACGAGACGATCAAGTCGTACGCCACGAGCACGCCGGGCGTCACGTGTGCAGCGTTCGGCTTCGAACCCGGGACGTTCGCGCCGACGTACAGACTGATTTACGGGTCGCCGGGCGGGAGTCTGGCCTTCGAGATCGCGGCGCGGCTGGGCCTGCCGCGCGCCGTCCTCGACGCCGCGCACGCCTGGCGCACGGACACGGAAGTCCGCGTCTCCGAGCAGATGGCGAAGCTCGACCGCGAATTGCAGGCGCTCGACCACGAGCGGCGACTCACGAGCCAGGCTCGCGTGCAGGCGGAGGCCGCGGAGCGCCAGTTGCGCGCGCGCGAGGAGGCGCTGCGTGAACGCGAAGCCCAGTTCACGCGTAAGCTCGAACAGCGGCTGAACGAGCAGCTCCGCGATGCCAGGGCCGAGGTCGACAAGGTGGTGGCCGACCTCCGCCAGCAGGCCGCCGTCCTCGAAAAGCAGCAGCAGAAGCGGATTGCCGCACTGCCCACGGGTGTCACGGGCGAGCTCCGCTCCTCTTCCCAGGCCGCGCTCGATGCCATCGCCGGGCGTGTCCGCGAGGGCGCCGGCAGGGCTGTGCCGGCCCCAGAGGCAGACCTGCCCGGAACTGGCGCGGGAGCGTCACATGAACCGGCAAAGGTGGGGGATCGCGTGGAAGTCGGCGTGCTGCGCCTTGGCGGCGTGGTGCAGCGCATCGCCGGTGCCGACGCCGAGGTGGACGTGAACGGCAAGCGGATGCGCGTGAAAGTGGCGGATCTGCGCAGGATCGGGGGCTCGACCCAGCAGGCGGCGCCCAACGTGCGCGTCACGCTGGCCGATCGCGGCGAACACGTCAACGGCGCAGACCTGAACGTGATCGGTTGCACCGTCGACGAGGCCATCGACCGCGCGGACAAGTTCCTCGACGAGGCGGCGGTGCAGGACCTGCGCAGCGTGCGCGTGATCCACGGCCACGGAACGGGCAGGCTGCGGCAGGCGTTGAGTGGATATCTCGCCGCGCATCCGCTCGTCCTGCGTGCCGCGCCGGCACCGCACGACATGGGTGGTGCGGCGGTGACGCTCGTCGAACTGCGGGACTAGGTCGGCCACGTGCGTTAC
Source organism: Acidobacteriota bacterium (assembly GCA_020845575.1). Taxonomy (NCBI): domain Bacteria; kingdom Pseudomonadati; phylum Acidobacteriota; species Acidobacteriota bacterium. Next base: position 22,170 of record JADLFL010000070.1, read on the forward strand.
GGGCGGGAACTGGTCGATCAGGTCCGGCACGCCGCCGACATCGTGGCGGTGATTCAGGAGTACGTGCCCCTCAAGAAGGCGGGGACGACGTACAAGGGGTTGTGTCCGTTTCATGGGGAGCGCACGCCGTCGTTCACCGTGAACCGCGACAAGGGTTTCTTCCACTGCTTCGGGTGCGGGCAGGGCGGAGACGTCTTCAAGTTCGTGGAGCTCCAGGAGGGCGTGGGGTTCCAGGACGCGGTGAAGCGGGTGGCGGCGCGCTTCGGGATCACGCTCCCCGAAGCCCCGACGTCGCCCGAGGCGCAGGCGGAGGAAGCCGAGCGCGAAGCGCTGCTCAAGGCGCACGAACTGGCGCGGGCGTTCTATGCCGCGCAGCTCGAGACGCCGGCCGGCGCGGCGGCGCGCGACCTCCTGCAGCGGCGCGACGTCGGGCAGGAGGCCGTCGCGACGTTCGGTATCGGGTACGCTCCCCCGTCGCGCGACGCGCTGGTGCGACACCTGCGGCAGCAGGGATTCGCGCCGGCGCAACTGGTGCGCGGCGGTCTCGCCTTCCAGCGAGACGATGGGTCGGTGGTGGACCGGTTCAGGAACCGGCTGCTCTTCCCCATCCACAGGGAGGGCGGGTCCGTGGTGGCGTTCGGCGGGCGGGCGATGGCCGACGATCAGGTGCCGAAGTACCTGAATTCGCCGGAAACGCCGCTCTACACGAAGGGGCGCGTGCTCTACGGGTTGCACCTGAGCAAGCACGCCATCCGGAAGGCCGGCCGCGTCGTCATGATGGAGGGGTACTTCGACGTCATCCAGGCCTGGCAGGGCGGGGTGACCAACAGCGTGGCGTCGAGCGGCACCGCGCTCACGCAGGCGCAGGCACAGACGCTGCGGCGGTTCGCGTCGCAGGTGGTGCTGAGTTTCGATGCCGACGGGGCCGGCCAGAACGCGGCGGTCAAGTCGGGCGATCTCCTGGTGGCGGAAGGCTTCCAGGTGGGGGTGGCCCTGCTGCCGGAGGGCGAAGACCCCGATACGTACGTGCGGCGGGCCGGCGGAGACGCGTACCGCGCGCGGGTCGAGGAAGCGAGGCCGTACCTCGATTTCGTGCTGGACCGTGCCGTGAGCCGGCACGACGTGAAGGACCCGAACGGGCGGATGGCGTTCCTCAACGAGATGCTGGCGGTGGCGGCCCGCATCCCTGAGGCATTGGCCCGGGATCAGTTCGCGGATCGACTCGCCCACCGGGCACAGGTGGGCGAGGACACGGTCCGTCAGGAGATTCGCAAGGCGGCGGTGACGCGGCAGGAGCAACTGCCCGACAGCGCGCGCCGCGCGTCGATGCCCGGGGTGACCCGGGCGGAGCGCGAGCTGATCGTCGGTGTGTTGAACACGCCCGGCGAGGCGATGCTCGCGATGGATGCGCTCGAGGATGCCGACCTCGAGCCCTTGCGCACCGGGCGTTTGTTGCGTCTGGTGCTCACCACAGACGTCCAGGATCCTGCGCAGATGCCGGCGCGGATCCTGGCCGGTCTCACAGAAGAGGAGCGCCGGTGGGTCACCGGATTGAGGATGAGCGCGGGCGTCGTCGCGACGCCACAGGAGTGCGTGCGGGCGATACGCGTGCTGCGGCTGGAACGCGAACGGGGGGACGTGCAGCGGGAGATCGACAGGCTGCAGGACACCGGCGGCGCGGCCAGCACGGCGCGCATCATGGAGCTGTGGACGCGAAAGAAGGAACTGCTGGCGCAGATCGAAAGCCTGGCGTGATAATCGAAGATCGGCCCGCCGCCACGCGTGCGGGCCGGGGAGGCCAGGCCGACGTGTCCATCGAAGACAAGTACGACGAAGTGCGTCACCTGATCGCGATCGGGAAGGAGAAGGGCTATCTCCTGTACGACGAGGTCAGTGAGGTACTTCCGGCCGACATCACCTCGTCGGCCGAGGAACTCGAGGACCTGTTCAGCACCTTCGGCAACGCGGGCATCGAGGTTGTGGAGTCCGAGCAGAAGTACCGCGAGGACAAGATGCTGGATCGCCCCGACACGGGCGACGAGCCGGAGCTGGATCTCACGCCCGGCGCGCTGGACAAGACCAACGATCCGGTGCGCATGTACCTGCGCGAGATGGGCACGGTGCCGCTGCTCACGCGCGAGGGCGAAGTCGAGATCGCCAAGCGCATCGAACGCGGCAAGCTCGCGGTGATCAAGTCGATCTCGCGCACGCCGACCGTCTCGCGCAAGATTCTCGAGATGGGCGAGCAGCTCAAGGCGGGCCAGCGCACCATCCGCGAGATCGCGATCTTCACCGACGAGGAAGTCACCGAAGACAGGCTCGAGGAGCGCGCCCGCGAAGTCCTCAAGCAGATCGACACGGTCAAGAAGGCGATCGCCACCTACAAGACCGCCGAAGCGAAGTCCGCGACGATCAAGAAGGGCAAGACCAAGGCGGAACTCGGCAAGTGGCGCAGGGCGCGCTGGTCGATGCTGCGCAAGCGCGTGCAGATCTCGAAGGCGATCCGGCGCATCGAGTTCACCGAGGCCGTCAAGCGGCGCCTGATCGAGGAGATCAAGGAGCAGGTCGAGGCGGTGCAGAAGCTGCAGCGCGAGGCCGACCACATCGAGCGCCAGGTCAACCCGACGGCCAAGGGCCGCAAGCCGAAGCTGAAGGAAGAGGAGAAGAAAGTCCTCCTCAAGAAGCAGAAGGATCTGCGTGCCACCGTGCAGCAGATGTCGGCCGACCTCGAGGAGACGCCCGAGCGGCTGCGGCACACGCTCGAGACGATCTATCGCGGCGAGATGCAGGCCGAGCAGGCCAAGAAGGAACTGGTCGAGGCCAACCTGCGCCTCGTGGTCTCCATCGCCAAGAAGTACACCAATCGCGTCCTGCAGTTCCTGGACCTGATCCAGGAGGGCAACATCGGCCTGATGAAGGCCGTGGACAAGTTCGAGTACCGGCGCGGGTACAAGTTCTCGACGTACGCCACGTGGTGGATCCGTCAGGCCATCACGCGCGCGATCGCCGACAAGGGCCGGACGATCCGGATGCCGGTGCACGTCGTCGAGAAGCTCAACAAGATCCACCGCTCCGAGCGGAAGCTGCGCGCCGAGCTCGCGCGCGAGCCCACCTCGGCCGAGATCGCGGCCGACCTGGAGCTTGCG
>JADLFL010000071.1 GCA_020845575.1 Acidobacteriota bacterium
CGTGGAACTGTGCTTTCCGACGCAGGGCAACGTCTCGTCCATCGAGTTCGAGACGTACCTCTACTACATCAAGACTCGCGGCAGCCGGCCGTCGCAGAACGTCTGGATCCCGTTCACGCCAGACGTCGAGAAGGACCTGCTCGAGGACTTCAAGCGCCTGTGGTCCACCAACTTCCTCGACGACCTCGGCGTGGAGGTGGTGGACACGTCGTACCCCAACGGGGTCGTGGGCAAGTACGTCAGGTTCCGCCTCGAAGAACGCCAGCGCGTCAAGATCGTCGAGTACGTGGGCAGCGAGAAGATCGAGGCCACCAAGGTCGACGAGAAGCTGCGCGAGATCAACAACGTGATCCGGCTCGACTCGTTCATCGACCCGGCGCAGATCCGCCGTGTCGAGAGCGTGGTGCGCGAGATGCTCGCCGAGAAGGGCTATCTCGACGGCGAGGTCTCGCACACCATCACGTCGATTGCCGGCGGACCGAAGACCGTCAACCTCACGTTCACGATCGAGGACGGCCCGCGCGTCCTCATCAGGGACATCGACTTCGTGGGCAACGAGGCGATCGGTGACGGGTCGCTCAAGCGCCGCATGAAGGACAACAAGGAGCGGACCCTCATCAACCGCATCCGCGGCAAGGGCGTCTACCAGCAGGCCAAGTTCGAAGAGGACGCCGAGAACGTGCGCGCGTTCTATCGCGAGCGCGGCTACATCACCGCGCGCGTGGGGCAACCGGAGATCCGCACGCTCGAGACCTCGGCCGACGGCAAGTCGCGCGCCGTGCAACTGCGCATTCCCGTCACGGAAGGCCGGCGCTATCGCGTCGGCAAGTTCGAGTTCGACGGCAACAAGGTGGTCAAGGGCGAGGCGCTCCAGCCCGTCTTCAAGCTGAAGAGCGGCGACTACTATTCGGAGAAGAAGATCCGCAAGGGCCTGGAGAAGGCGCGCGAACTGTACGGCAGCGGCGGTTACTTCGAGTTCACCGGCTTCCCGGACCTGAAGCCGATCGATCTCGTGGATCCGAACGACCCCGAGAAGTTCCTGCCCGATGGCGCCGAGCCCAACGGCCCGCCTGTCGTGGACGTGACGATGCGGATGCAGGAGGGGGAGCAGTACTTCATCAACCGCATCACGTTCAAGGGCAACACCACCACGCGCGACAACGTGATCCGCCGCGAGCTGAACCTCGTCGAAGGCGGCATCTTCAACACCGAATCGCTCAAGAACAGCGTTCGCCGCCTGAATCAGCTCGGCTATTTCAAGCAGCTGGAGGAAGGGCAGGAGGGCATCGACGTCAAGAAGACGCCAGGCGAGAAGAACAAGGTCGATGTCACGCTCGCCCTGCAGGAGCAGAACCGCAACCAGCTGACGTTCGGCGCCGGTGTGTCGCAGTTCGAGGGCTTCTTCGGCCAGCTCGCCTTCGCGACGTCGAACTTCCTCGGCCGCGGCGAGACGCTCTCGCTGTCGCTCGCGGCCGGCTCGCGCACGCAGTTCTACCAGCTCGCGTTCACCGAGCCGTACCTCTTCGACCGTCCGATCACGGCCGGCGTCGACATCTCGCGCCGCGCGATCCAGTACATCGGGGCGTTCACGCAGGAGACCACGGGCGTCAACACGGTGTGGGGCTTCCCGCTGGCGCGCAACTTCACGCGCGCGTTCGTGCAGTATTCGTTCGAGCGCGTCACGGTGCGCGACCTCAACGAGTACTTCACCGAAGCGAGCCTGCAGAACCCGTTCCTGCAGGATTCGCTGTTGCTGCGGTGTACCGACGTGCCGCCCACGGAGGAGAACCCGGAAGGCGGGAGATCCTGCGTGCCCGGCGGCGCCCGCACCATCAGCAAGATCGTGCCGAGCCTGGTCCACAACACCGTGGACAACCCGATCTTCCCGAACACGGGTCGCCGGATCACGGCGTCGATGGACTTTGCCGGCCTCGGCGGCAACACCAAGTTCATCAAGCCGCGCGTCGAGTATGCGCAGTACCTCCAGCACACGCGGCGCACGTCGTTCGGTTTCCGCGTCGAGGGGGAGTACATCCGTCCGTGGGGCAACTCGCTGCCGCTCCCGCTCTTCGAGCGTCTCGTGCAGGGCGGCGAGTACAGCGTGCGCGGCTTCGACATCCGGTCGATCGGCCCGCGTGCCGTGGACAGCCCCATCGTGCTTGGCGGCAACAAGAGCCTGCTGTTCAACGCCGAGTACCTGATCAGCGTGGGTGGGCCGGTACGCCTGGTCTTCTTCTACGACGCGGGCCAGGTGCGCGACATCGGCGAACGGTTCGCGTGGCAGGAGTTCAAGACGTCGACGGGCGCGGAAGTGCGGTTCTTCATGCCCGTCCTCAACGTGCCGTTCCGCCTGATCTTCGCCGCCAACCCCCAGCGCAAGGGCGTGCTCCGCAACGACTACACGCCGACGAGGGGCTTCCAGTTCCGCTTCGCGGTGGGCTCGACGTTCTGAGCTGAACCGTGGGGTGTGTTTCAATGGTGCGATCAGGTCCGGGAAGGACCTGTCGCATAGGGTCGAAAGGATTGCTGTCGATGAAGTCCGTGATTGCGTTGTCCCTCTCGTGCGTGTTCCTCGTGGCCGCGGCCGCGGGTGCCCAGGCGCCCGCCGGCGCCCCGGCGCCTGCCGCTCAGGCGCCGGCCGCTCCCGCGCCCCGGCCGTTCCCGGCCGATGCCAAGGTCGCGTACGTGGACCTGAACACGATCGCCACCAGCAGCAAGGAAGGTCAGGCCGCCGGGGAGAAGATCCGGGCGCTGCAGGAGCGCAAGACCTCCGAGCTCGACGCCAAGCAGAAGCAGTTGCAGACCGCCCAGCAGAAGCTCGAGCAGGGCGGCTCGGTGCTGAACGAGTCGGCGCGCGCGCAACAGGCCAAGGAGGTCGAGCGACTCCAGACCGACCTGCAGCGTGCCGGGCAGGACGCGCAGAAGGAAGTCCAGGAGTTCACCAACGACCTGCAGCTCCAGTTCCAGCAGAAGCTGCTGCCGGTGATCGAGCAGGTGGCCAAGGCCAAGAACCTGCACTTCATCCTGAGCATCGCGGACGCCGGCGTGGTGTGGGTCGACACGGGCCTGAACGTCACGGCCGACGTCATCGCCGCACTCGACGCCGCGACGGCGGGCAAGTAAGCTCGTCTCTCGTACGTGGGCCCGCGCCGCGCGGCGGCGGGCCCGCTGCCTTCCTTCGGCCGTCGACGAGTGCCCCTGTGTCCATCCACCTGACTCCCGTCCTCGATCGCCTCTGCTCGCGCTTCCCGCAGCCGATGGTCGATGCCGTGACCGAGCTCGCCGGCGAGCGACTGGTCGCCCTCAAGAACGTCACCGTCAACGAGGACTTCTTCCCCGGACATTTCCCCGGGGCGCCGTTGATGCCAGGCGTGCTGATGATCGAGTCGATGGCGCAGGCGGCCAGCGTGCTCCTCCTGCAGGCGCCCGACGGGTCGATCCTGCCGCACCGTGCGTCGCTGCGCGGCGTTGACGGCGTCAAGTTCCGCAAGCCCGTCGGTCCCGGCGATCGGGTGCGCCTGGAGCTGTCGATCGAGCGTCGTCGCGCCACGATGGCGCGCGTGCGCGGCGTGGCGTACGTGCAGGACCAGGTCGTCGCGGAAGGCACGCTGGTCATGGCCATCGAGGCCGAACCGGCAATCGTCCATCCGACGGCGGTGGTGGAGCCCGGCGCGGAGATCGGGCCGGGAACCGTGGTGGCGCCCAACGCGGTCATCGGTCCGCAGGTGCGCATCGGCCCGCGCTGCCGCATCGGCGCCGGCGCGATCATCGACGGGCACACGACGATCGGCGAAGGGACGGAGATCTTCCCGTACGCGTCGATCGGCCTGATTCCGCAGGACACCAAGTTCAAGGGCGAGCCGACGCGGCTCGAGATCGGCGCGCACAACGTCTTCCGCGAGTTCGTGACGATCAATCGCGGCACGGCAGGTGGCGGCGGTGTCACCCGCATCGGCGATCACAACCTGTTCATGGCGTACTCGCACGTGGCGCACGACTGCGTGGTCGGCGACCACACGATTTTCGGCAATGGCGCCACGCTCGGCGGCCACGTCACGGTCGAGGACTACGCCACGATCAGCGCGTTCTCGGGCGTGCACCAGTTCTGCCGCGTGGGTCGTCACGCGTTCATCGGCGGGTACTCGGTGGTCACCAAGGATGCCCTGCCGTTTGCCAAGGCCGTCGGCAACCGGGCGCGCAACTACGGCCTCAACACCATCGGCCTCATGCGTCGCGGGTTCACGCAGGACACCGTCACGCGCCTGCGTCACGCGTATCGCTATCTGCTCGTGTCGCGCCTGAACACCACGCGCGCGCTCACCGAGATCGAGCGCGATCCCGAATTGCAATGCGACGAGGTGCAATACCTCGTGGACTTCATCCGTCATTCCCAGCGCGGTGTGATCCTCCGCCGTGCCACACGCCGGCACGACGACGTGTCGCCGGACGAGTGAAGGAGCGCCCTGCGCGCGTCGACACGCGCGCGGCTGCCTGAGTCATGGCTTCGATCGGCATCATCGCCGGCAACGGCACCTTCCCCCTGCTGGTCCTCTCCGCCGCGCGTGCGCTCGGGCACGACGTCACGGTTGTCGCGATCAAGGAAGAAGCGGGGCCGGACCTGGCCGAGCGGGCCGGCGCCGTCGGCGCTGCGCTGCACTCCGTGTCGCTCGGACAGCTCGGACGCTGCATCGAGATCCTGCGTGAGGCGGGCTGCACGCAGGCCGTGATGGCCGGGCAGGTGAAGCACGCGAAGCTCTTCGCGGGCATCACGCCCGACTGGACGCTGATGCAGGTGCTGATGCGCCTGCGCGCCAAGTCCACCGACGCGCTCATTTCGGCGATCGCCGACGTGATGCGCGGCAAGGGGATCGAGCTCATGGACTCGACGACTTTCATCCAGCCGCTGCTGGCGCGTGAAGGCCACATCGCGGGGCCCGCGCTCGACGCCACGGCGCACGCCGACCTGGCGTTCGGGTACCGCATGGCCGACGCCATCGCCGGGCTCGACATCGGTCAGACGATCGTCGTGAAGGAGCAGGCGGTGGTGGCTGTCGAGGCGATGGAAGGGACAGACGAGGCCATCCGCCGCGCCGGCCGCCTGGCCGGTCCGGGCGCCGCCGTCATCAAGGTGGCCAAGCCCAATCAGGACATGCGCTTCGACGTTCCCGTCGTCGGGTTGCCCACGATCGCCGTGTTGCGCGAGGCAGGCATCAGGCTGCTGTCGATCGACGCCGGGCGTACGCTGGTGCTCGACGGCCAGGCCGCCGTCGACGCGGCAGACGCCGCGGGCGTGACGGTGGTCGGACGTCCACTGGGAGAACAGATTCGTGGCTGACGCGTTGCGAGTAGGCGTGATCGGAGTCGGGGCGCTCGGGCGTCACCATGCACGGGTCCTTGGCGACACGGCGGATGCGACGCTCGCGGCAGTCGTGGATGTGGACGAGGTTCGCGCGCGAGACATCGCGACGCAGCATGGCGCGGCAGCGACTTTCACGGATGCGGCGGCGCTCGTCGGGAAGGTGGATGCCGTCACCATCGCCTCGCCGACGGTGGCGCATCACGAGCTGGCCGCCATGCTGATCGACGCCGGTATCCACGTGCTCGTCGAGAAGCCGATGACGACGACGCTGGAGCAGGCCGACGACCTGATCGCCCGCGCCGCCGCGCGAGGCGTGGTGCTGGCTGTGGGACACACGGAGCGCTTCAATCCGGCGGTGGATGCCGCGCGTGCGTTCCTCACGCGTCCGCGGTTCATCGAGGTGCATCGCCTGGGCACGTTCCCGGATCGATCGCTCGACATCGACGTCGTGTTCGACCTGATGATCCACGACATCGACGTGCTCCTGTCGGTGATCGACGAGGAGGTCGAGAGCGTGGAGGCCGTTGGCGTGCCGGTGCTGACCCGCCGCGTGGACATCGCGAATGCGCGCCTGAAGTTCGCCGGCGGCTGCATCGCCAACGTGACGGCCAGCCGCATCAGTCGCGACCGTGTGCGGAAGGTGCGATTCATCGAACCCGCGGCGTACGTGTCGGTGGACTACGCCAGCCGCGAGCTCGAAGTGTGGCGCCTGCGCACGGTCGAGGGCGGGCGCCCGGCGATCGAAGGCGGCCCGGTGGCCGTGCCCGACGCCGAGCCGCTGCGCCGTGAGCTCGAGGACTTCGTGGCGGCCGTGCGCGACGGGCGGCCTCCACGCGTGGATGGGACGCAGGGACGTCGCGCGCTCGCGCTCGCGCGCCGCATCAACGACCAGATGACCCAGGGATGACGACAGGCATGGATGTCCAACGATTGGCCGAGACGCTTGCCGCAGGGGAGACGTTGCCGGCCTCGCAGTTGCGATCGCTGGCCGCGAGTCGCGATCTGATCGGGCTCGGCATGCTGGCCGCCGACGTTCGGCGCCGGCTGCATGGCGAGAAGGGCACCTTCGTGCGCGTGGAGGTCGTCGACATCGCCGCGCCCGGTTCAGAGGCTGGCGCCGATATTCCCGACCAGGCCGGTGAGGTGCGCCTCGTCGGCGCCCCCGCATCGCTCGACGAGGCCGTCTGCGCGGTGCGCGCACTGCGCGCCATCACCGCGGTCCCGCTCTCGGGCTTCGCTCTCGAGGACCTGAGAGAACTGCCGGCAACCGGCAACGGGCAACCGGCAACCGATGGGGCACCGGGCACCGGGCACCGGGCACCGGAACAGCAGGCAGCCGGGAGCACACGCGACCTCACCGCTCGGTTGGTGGCCCTGCGTGAGGCGGGGCTCGACGCCATTGCCTCGGCGCGGGTCGATCGGGTCGATCTCGAGGCGCTGCGTGCGGTGGCTGACGCCGGGCTCGTGCTGCAGTCCGTCACGCTCGGCACACCTCTCGAGGGCGACGCGTTGCTCGACGCCCTGGAGCAGATCCGCTCGTGGCAGGCGGCTACCGGCGTCGTGCGCGCCTGCGTGCCGGTGCCCGTGGAGACCGCGATCGACCAGCCCACGACAGGCTACGACGACATGCGTCATGTGGCCGTCGCACGATTGCTGCTCGACAACGTCGCGCACATCCAGGCGCACTGGTCGCGCATGGGCGCGAAGCTGTCGCAGGCGTGCCTCCTGTTCGGCGCCGACGACATCGACGCCGTCCCCGCGCGCGATGCCATGCCCTACGGCCCGCGCCGCGCGATCGTCGAGGAAGTGCGCCGCAATCTCGCGGCGGCGTCGCTCGAGCCCGTCGAGCGCGATGGCGCGCACGCGGCGCGCCACGCCGTGGATCCGACGGGGAGCCCCGCGTGATCCGGATCGGCGCCGTCGGGTTCCTGAACGCGCGTCCGCTCGTTCACGGCCTCGATCGCGCCGCGCGCGTCGGCCTGCGGCTCGACGTGCCCTCCGAGTGCGCGCGCCTGTTGCACGCAGGCGCGATCGACAGCGGCCTCGTTCCCGTCATCGAGCTGCTGCACGGCGAACGCCCCTTCGACATCGTCCCCGGTCTCGCCATCGGGTGCCTCGGGCCCGTTTCCTCGGTGGCGTTGTTCACGCGTGTGCCGATCGCGCAGATCCGCGCGATCGCGCTCGACGTCAGCTCGCGAAGCTCCGTCGGCCTCGTGCGCGTGCTGTGCCGCCACCACTTCGGGATCGCGCCGGCCTTCGTCGATGCCGCGCCCGACCTCGCCGGCATGCTGGCCGTCGCCGATGCCGCCTTGCTCATCGGCGATCCGGCATTCGATGCGCCATGGCAGGCGCTCGGCGCCGCGAAGATCGATCTCGGTGAGGCGTGGCACGACTTCACGGGACTGCCGTTCGTGTTCGCGGCCTGGATCGCCCAGCCCGGCGTCGTGACGCCGGAGTTGATCGGCCTGCTGCATGAGGCACGCCGACACGGGGAAGACGCCATCCCGGTGATCGCCGCAACGGTGGCGGGGGGGGATCCGGCGCGTGCCGAGCGGCTCGAACGCTACCTGCGCCGGAACATCCGGTACGATCTGGACGATGCGGCGCGGCGGGGGCTGGTGCGATACCTCTCGCTGGTGATGCAGGACGGCCTGGCCGCCTCCCGGCCTGACGTGGTGCGTGCGGTGGAGTCGCTCGGTGCGGCGGCGCCGGCCGGCCGATGATGGGCGAACGCAAGATGACCGAGCCGACAGTGACGCAGATGTCCGTTGACGCCATCGCCGCGAAGGTCTCGCGCGGCGAGCGTATCGACGCCGGCGAAGCCCTCACGCTCTATCGCGACGCGAGCACGTGGCTGCTGGGTCGCCTGGCCGACGACATCCGCGCGCGCCGGCATCCAGAGCGCCTGGTCACCTACATCATCGATCGCAACGTCAACTACACGAACGTGTGCGTGGCGCGCTGCAACTTCTGCGCGTTCTATCGCACCGTCGGCAGTCCCGACGGCTACGTGCTCTCGCGCGAGGAACTGTTTGCGAAGATCGACGAGACGATCGCCGTCGGCGGGAACCAGTTGCTGCTGCAGGGCGGACACAACCCCGATCTGCCGCTCGCGTGGTACGAGGATCTGTTCCGCGCCGTGAAGGAACGGTATCCGGCGTTCAGGCTGCACGCGCTGTCGCCGCCGGAGATCCTCCACATCTCGCGCACGTCGAAGCTGGCCGTGCCCGACGTGGTCGCGCGACTGATCGATGCCGGCCTCGACAGCGTACCTGGCGGCGGTGCGGAGATTCTCGTCGACCGCGTGCGCAAGCTGCTCAACTGCTACGGCAAGGCGACGGCCGACGAATGGCTGTCGGTGATGCGCGAAGTGCACCTCGCGGGCCTGCGCACGACGGCGACGATGATGTACGGCAGCGTGGAGACGCCCGAAGAGCGCATCGAGCACATGATGCGCCTGCGCACGCTGCAGGACGAGACGCACGGCTTCACGGCGTTCATCACCTGGAGCTATCAGCCCGATCACACCGAGCTGGCCGGCATCGAGCTCACGGGCGTGGAGTACCTGCGCACGCTCGCGCTCGCCCGCATCGTGCTCGACAACTTCGACAACCTCCAGGCGTCGTGGGTGACGCAGGGCGGCAAGGTCGGACAGCTCAGTCTCGCGTTCGGCGCCAATGACATGGGCAGCGTCATGATCGAGGAGAACGTCGTCCGTGCGGCAGGCGCGAGCTATTGCATGGACGAAGTGGAGATCGTGAGGAACATCGAGGACGCGGGCTTCACGCCGATGCGTCGCACGATGCACTACGACCGCGCCGGTGAGCCCGTGTTCCGCGAGCGCGCCGTGCCGCGGCGGTTGTCGCTCGACGTGGCCAAGAAGGATGGCGCGGAGCGGATGCCCGCCGAACTCGCGGCCTACCAAGCCCGCAGCCGCGACGAACGCGCGCGTCGTGCGGGCCTGACCACGTCCTGACGCACGCGGTCCCCGTACATGACCCGGCTCCTGCTCATCGCCGTCGCTCTCGCATTTCTGGGATCGACGGGGGGAGCGCGGCTGGCGATCGTCGCGCTGCCGGAGTTGCCCGATGCGGTCGGACGCGCTGGTATGTTCGCCGGACGTCATGGCGATCGCCTGTTTGCGGCTGGCGGCGCGAACTTCCCGAACGGCATGCCGTGGGACGGCGGCACGAAGGTGTGGCACGACGAGGTCTTCGCGTTGACGGCGAAGGATGCACGGTGGCGCATCGTTGGCCGCCTGCCTGCGCGAAATGCGTACGGCGTGTCGGCGACGACCCGCGAGGGTGTAGTCCTCGCTGGTGGGAGCGACGCCGAGCGTCATGTGGCCGACGTATGGCTGATGTCTGCACGCGCTGACGATGTCTCCTTCACTGCGCTGCCCGCATTGCCGATCGCGCTCGCCCAGATGTCGGGTGCCCGTGTCGGTCGCGTGCTCCATGTGGTCGGCGGCATCGATCGTCCCGACGCCGTGCACGCCTCCTCGCAGCATTTCGCGCTCGATCTCGACGCATTGGACGCCGGGTGGAAAACCTTGCCGCCACTGCCGTCGGATGGACGGATTCTCGCAACGGCTGCAGTCGTCGATGACGCGCTCTACGTGATCGGCGGATGTGCGTTGCGCGCCGGTTCCGACGGTCGTCCCGTGCGCACCTACTTGCGCCATGTGTGGCGATATCGCGCCGGGCGCTGGACGCGGCTGGCGGACTTGCCGGCGCCCAACGCTGCCGCGGCGTCGCCGGCGCCGGTGTTTGGTCGTGCGGTGTTCCTCGCTGGCGGAGACGATGGCACACAGGTGGGGCGCGCGCCGACAGCGCACGTGGGGTTCGGCCGGCGCGTATTCCGCTACGACGTCGCGCAGGACCGCTGGCATGACGCCGGTGAGTTGCCCAGCGAGGTGCCCGTCACGGTGCCGACAGCACCATGGCGCGATGGCGTCGCGCTGGTGAGCGGCGAAGTACGGCCGGGCGTGCGCACGCCGCACGTCACGCTTCTGCGCGCTGCTGACTGATCGCGTAAGTCATGGGTGTCATTTCAATGCGACGTTCGACGTGGACGACAGGGGCGCTCGTGGCGCTGATTCTGTACTGCCCGGTGCGGACACTTGCGCAGGAAGCAGGCGCGGTGCCACTGATGGTCGATGTGTACCGGGCCGGCGAGGCGGGCTACGACACGTTCAGGATCCCGTCGGTGATTGCTGCGGCCGACGGCACGCTGCTCGCGTTCGCGGAAGGACGTCGTATCAGCGCCAGTGACACGGGCGACATCGATCTGGTGGTCAAGCGCAGCCGCGATGGTGGTACGACATGGTCGGCACTTGCTGTCGTCGGCGACAACGGACCGAACACGTTCGGCAACCCGTGTCCGGTGCTCGACGCGCGTACCGGCACGCTCGTGCTGTTCGCGACACAGAATCTCGGGACCGACAGGGAGAAGGACATCATCGCCGGCACGAGCAAGGGCGGGCGTACGGTGTGGGTACTGACGAGCACCGATCACGGCGTCTCGTGGTCCGATCCTCGGGAGGTCACGGCCACGGCGAAGCGGTCGGACTGGACGTGGTACGCGACAGGTCCCGGCATCGGCATCCAGTTGCGCGACGGTCGCCTGGTGATTCCGGCCAATCATGCCGTTGGCGGTACCGGTGTCCACCACTCGCACGTCATCACGAGCGACGATGGCGGGGGTACCTGGCGCCTTGGTGGACGTTCGGATGCGGGGACCAACGAGAGTCAGGTCGTGGAACTCGCCGATGGGCGCCTGATGCTGAACATGCGTAACCATCCGCCGACGTCAGGAAGCAACCATCGGATGGTGGCCACGAGCCGCGATGGCGGCGAGACATGGTCGCCTGCGCGCGCCGACGAGGCGCTGATCGAGCCGCCGGCGCAGGCCAGCCTCCTGCGACTGCCGCAGCAGGGAACCGGTGCGCCACGGCTGCTGTTCAGCAATCCTGCCAGCAGCCGGCGCGAACGGATGACCGTTCGCGTCAGCGAGGACGAAGGGCAGACGTGGCCGATCGCGCGCATCGTCCACGAAGGCCCCGCGGCGTACTCCAGCCTGGTCGACCTGCAGGACCGCGGCATCGGCCTGCTGTTCGAACGCGGCGAGAAATCGCCCTACGAGACCATCACGTTCGCCGTGTTCACGCTGCCCTGGCTGACCGCCGGCCGCGACGGTCCCGCCGCGCGCTGATCCGAGGGGGGCCTGTTCGGAAGGACAATATCTGGGGGATCTCCTCCGGCTCAGCGATGAGATGGTGAAGCGATTCCGTGCGTGACCTCGCGATTGTGTAGCCGTCGCGCGTCTTCAGAAGTTGAACAGGTCGTCGAAGGCCTTCTTCGCGCTGGACTCCTTCGATGGGGCAGCGGCCGATCGCGTTTCGCGTTCCCACGAGGCGCGTACGGCGAACAACGTGCAGTCGTTGGCGGCGTCCTTGGGCGAGACGCGTGCCGGGATCTTCTGCGTACACTCGAAAGTCGCGCTGGTGTCGAAGTGCGCGCATTGTGCGCAGGAGTGCAGCGCCTGGCCGCACCTGGCGCACGTGCTCCGTGGAAGGATGCCGGCATCGACAGGTGCCGCGCACCGCGCGCACTTGACGACCTCGTGGAAGCCCATGAGGTTCGGGTTACGCGCACCTTCCGACGACAAGCGCCGCGTGGCGGCCGGCGCGCCGGGTTGCGGAGCCTGACGACGGTCGCGATCCGGCTGGCGTGACCGGTCGCGATCGTCGTCCTGGTACCCGTGCTGGCGGTACTTGCGCTCCACGGTCGTCTAGGCCAGCGCCCGCCGCGCGAAGTCGAGACACTTGCGGACTTCGGCGACAGGCGTCGAGTCCGAAGGCACTTCGTACTCCATCTCGATCGTCGCCGGCATCCGGTATTTGTTCTTCCGCACCGATTGCAGGATGCGCGCGATCGGCGTGTCTCCCTGACCCCACGGAAGGTTGGCGCCGCCGTTCTCCTTCGACTTGCGGTCCTTGAGGTGGAAGCTGCTGATGCGGTCGTGGAACTTTTGGAGGAAGACGACGGGATCGCCGCTGCCGGCGGCGACGTAGTGCCCGAAATCCACGTTGGCCGTGTTGCCCTTCGAGACCGCGAGCGCCTCGTCGAACGCCGTCAGCGTGCCTTGAAGATGCGTATGGTACGAGACGTAGATCTTCCGCTGCAGGCCGTAGTCGCCGAGGCGCTTCAGGGCGGCGCTGTCTGTCGTGAGTTCGAGCGTGGTGTGTGTCGCACCCAGCGCCTCGGCAACGTCGAACACGTACCTGAGCTCATCGTCGGACATGGACGTGCTGAGCATCTTGGTCGCATAGATGCTGACGCCGGCATCGTCATAGAGCTTGCGCAGCGCCTTGAACCGGTCCATCGACTGCGACAGCCGCCACGCCTTGAGATCGGCGGTGTACTTCTCGCGGGACGCGACTTCCTCTGGTGTCGGCGTACGCCCGCCACCAGGTCCTCCTGGTCCGCCCGGACCGCCGGGCCGACGGGGCATGGCCGGCGCACCGGCATATGCCTCGATGGAGTTGCCCATCAACTCCACGGCGCTGATGCCGGAATCGACCACGTAGCGCAGGATGGCGTCGGCGCCCTGATCGGGCATCGCGCGGTAGCTGTAGGTGATGACGCCGAGCTGGACGCCATCGAGCGACGAGTTCGGGCGGGCTGCCTGCGCCATGGCCAGCGACCGATCGCCTGCCAATGCGGCCGGCACGGCGACCATGGCGAGTTTGCCGAATTCCCGACGGGTGACATTCACGCGAAACCTCCAACGAATCGAGAGGCAGCCATCTTACCGCCAGCGTAGAATTCACGTCATCGTGCGTCAGCCATCCATCCGCCTTCTCGTTCCCACCGTGCTGCTCGCCCTCGTCCCGACGATGGCGTGGACGCAGCCGGCCACCCGCCCTGATGCCACGACCTTGAACCCTGCCGCGTCTGGCGGGTTCTCGCCGAGCGGAACGCCGCTGACGCTGGCTGCGGCTGGCTACGCCAAGATCCTGTGCTCGGCCCTCTTCGTGTCGGGGCGCGACGAGGCCGAAGCGAGGCAGAACAGTGCGTTCTTTCTCACCCCCGAGCCCGAGCGCCCGCATGTGACGACGGTTGTCGACCGCGAACGACGTGTGGTGCACGTGACGCTGCGTGGTGTCGTCACCCGCTCGGCTGGCTTCTATGGCGACCAGGGTTGCGTCATCCACCCTGAAGGCACCGAATCGGTGTTCTTCGCGCCCACGCCGGTGAAGACGACGTTGCCGGATGCGAAGGGGCAGCCCTGGCCGATGGGAGACGCGGTTGCCGATGCGCCATGGCCGGCGGGGCTCGACAAGGCGGCCGTGGATGCCGGCGTCGACCTCGCGTTCTCGAATCCCGAGGCACTCACCGCCGGGATGATCGTGCTCCACAAGGGACGCATCGTTGCCGAACGGTATGCGCTCGGTGCCACGGCGGACACACAGCTCGAGAGCTGGTCGATGGGCAAGAGCCTGACGGCCGCGCTCGTTGGCCTGTTGATCCAGCAGGGCGCACTCACGCTCGATGCGCCGGCGCCCGTTGCGGCGTGGCGGGGGACAGGCGACCCGCGTGGCGCAATCACGGTGCGCCACCTGCTGCAGATGAGCAGTGGCCTGCGCTGTGCCTCGCCCGGTGATGCCGACTACGCGCCGGCCCGCGATGGCTATCCGCCGCACGTCCTCATCTACACCGGCGCCATCGATGTCTTCCGCTTCTCGACCAGCCGGCCCCTGCAGTTCGCGCCAGGCACCGAGGGTCGCTATCGCAACTGCGATCCGATCACGCTTGGCGCGCTCGTGCGCCAGGTGGTCGAGGCGCGCGGTGAGGCGTACCTGACGTGGCCGCAGCGTGCGTTGTTCGATCGCATCGGCATTCGCCGTCAGGTGCTGGAGCCCGATGCCTACGGCAACTTCATCCTGAGCGGATACGACTACGGCACCGTGCGCAACTGGGCGCGTCTCGGCTTGCTGTTTGCGCAGGATGGTGTGTGGCAGGGGCAGCGGTTGCTCCCGGAAGGCTTCTCACGCGTCGTTGCCACTGCCGCGCCGGGCTGGGCCACGCCGCGCTACGGCGGCATGTTCTGGGTGAACGGCACTCGTGAGTTGGATGCTCCGCCCGACGCGTACTGGATGGCGGGCGCCGGCGGTCAGCGCGTGATCGTCATCCCGTCGCGCGACCTCGTCATCGTTCGCATGGGCCACATGCGGGGCGACACGATCGGCATGACGCTCCTCGACAAGGCCGTGCGCACCATCGTCGACGCGGTCGGGAGCGCACCGGCGGCACGATGATGGATGACGGCATACGAGCCCTTGTCGGTGCCGCTCTCGTCGCTGTCGCAGTGCTGGCGGGTGCGATCCCCCCGGAACAGGACGGAGCCCACGCGTCGACTCTCCGGACATCGGCGCAGACGATGGCTCGACCAGTCGTCGTGATCCTCGTCGTCGATGGCCTGCGTCCCGACCTGATCGAGCCAGCGACGACGCCGACCCTGTGGCGATTGCAGCAAGAGGGCAGTGTGTACACCGACAGCCACTCGGTGTTTCCGTCGGTCACGCGTGTCAACGGTGCCTCGCTCTCGACAGGTTCGTACCCCGCTCGTCACGGCGTCGTCGGCAACACGATGTACGTCCCTGCGCTCTCCCCGACGCCCCTCTCGGCTGGCGAGTGGCAGAACCTTGCCCGCATCGCCGACGCGAGTCCTGACGGACGACTGCTCACGGTGCGGACGCTCGCCGAACGCGTCACGAGCGCCGGGCTCACCTTCGTGGCTGTCAGTTCGGGGACGACGGGATCGGGGTTCGTCCTGAATCCCGAGGCGCGGCGCGGCGTGGGGACGCTGATCCTGCCGGGACTCGAGCCTGGCAGGCGCGTGGCGTTTCCCGACGCGGTCGACCATGTCGTTCGCGAGCGCTACGGCGAGCCGGTCGACACCGAGCCTCGGACGCGCATCGACTGGACCGAACGTGTCGTGCGCGAGTACGTGCTGCCGGAACTGCGTCCCGACGTGCTCGTGGACTGGCTCACGGAGCCCGACTCGGCGCAGCATGCGCGCGGCGCGGGTTCACCGGAAGCACTTGCCGGGCTTGCCAACAGCGACCGTCACATCCGACTGCTGCTCGAAGCCGCCGAAAGGCTCGGCCTCGCCGAGCGCCTTCACGTCATCGTCACGTCCGACCATGGTTTCGCGCGCAACGCCGACGCCATCTCGATCACCGACGCACTCGTGCGGGCCGGTGCGAAGGCTTCTGCCGATTCCGACGATGTGGTCATCGTCGGCGAGGGGCAGACGGCATCGATTCACGTGAAGGGGCACGACGCCGCGGGCATCGCGCGTGTCGCCCGCACGCTGCTCGCACAGCCGTGGGTGGAGGCGGTGTTCACGGCGCCGGCGTCTGGCCGCGCGTCGTCTTCGGTGTCGGCAGACCATGGCGCGGTTCCGGGGACGTTTTCACTCGACCTGATCCGTCAGCGTCATCCCGCACGGGGTGCGGACCTCATGGTGGCGCTCCGCTGGTCCTCGCGCACGAACGCGTTCGGCGTGCGCGGGCTGCAGACGGTCCACAGCACGTCTCGCACCGGAGTACTGACTGGTGAAGCGAGTGGCCACGGCGGGATCGGCCCGGCAACGATGCGCAACACGCTCGTCGCGTGGGGCCCGCGCATCAGGAAGCGGCAGATCGTGCGCATTCCCGCCGGCATCGTGGACATCGCACCGACAGCGCTGTCGCTCCTGGGCCTGGACGCGACAGACGATGCGATCGATGGCCGCGTGCTCGAAGAGATCTTCGAGTCGGGTCCCGACGCCGAGCGCATCCCGCAATGGCGCGAGATCCGCCGCGCGCGCACGACAGGCTACGACGGGATCGTCCAGGTCTCCGGCGCCGCCGACCGCTGGTACGTGGACAAGGCCTGGCGTCAGTAAGTGACGGCTTTCGCCCGTTCGCGTCCGTGTCGCTTGTGATGCATGTTCCTCCAGCCAGACGTCCGACCTGGCGCACACGCGATACGTGTATGCTGTGCCCACAGCCATGGTCATCGTCTCCTACCGCAACGCGGCGACGGCCGACATCGCGGCAGGCCTGAACACGAAGGCGGCGCGAACGATCCCCGCAAGGTGTGTGGAGGGTCGCTCGCGCAAGTTGGACGCCCTCCGAACGGCGGCTTCGCTCAACGACCTGGGGTTGCCTGGGTTACGGCTGGAGGCGTTGAAGGGCGACCGGCTGGGGTACTACAGCATCCGGGTCAACGATCAGTACCGCATCGTGTTCCAGTTCGCGAAGGGAGACGTCAGCCATGTCGAGGTCGTCGACTACCACTACTGAATCGAGCGTGCGACCAGTGTCGCTTGCAGAGATGCGGCGTGCCCCGACGCACCCCGGTGAGATGCTCTCTGAGGAGTTCCTGAAGCCGCTCGGGATCTCGCAGGCCGAGGGTGCGCGGCGAATGCACGTCCCGGTCAGTCGCCTGAACGCCATCGTCAAGGAACGGCGTGGCGTATAGGGCGAAACTGCCGTGCTGCTGGCCGCTGGTCCAAGCGGGCCTCTCTCTCTGTGTCAGGCAGTGAGGTGCCCAGGAGCGCCTCGACATGTCTTTCGGGGTGTCGCTTGAGATCTGGCCCGCCCAAGCCCACCGCCGCACTCCAACCATTCTCCAGGCGATCGCGGGCCCCACGCCCCTGACCGCAGCTGATGTCTGTGCCGTCCTGGCCGGCGGCGTAGAATGCGCGTCATCGTGCAACAGCCCACACGGCTCGACGTCGTTCGTGGTGGGCTGTCATCCACGTCAGCGCCGCCCTGCTGGTCCTCGCGTGGGCAGGAGTGGCAGAGGCGCAGACCGTCGGCGCACCGCTGCCCGCGTGGCAACCAGGCACACTCGACATCCACATCATCAACACCGGGCGCGGTGACGCGGCGCTGCTGGTGTTGCCCGACGGCACGACGCTGCAGTTCGATGCCGGCGACGGCGGCCGTCCGGCCGGGTCGCCGCGGGGGCGTCGCGAACGTGCCGGATACGACGCGCTCGCCTGGCGAGGTGGATGTCCCGCTACGTGTCGCGCGTGCTGACGCCGTTCCGCACGCCGGCGATCGACTACTGCACGGCCGTTGAGATACGATCAAGCATCTGTTTGTGAAACGTGATGATCGCTTTCGCGGGCTTGGTCCATTCGAAGGGGGGCGGGTTCTTGTTCCAGGCGCGGAGGTAAGCGCGAAGATGGTCCTGCAGCGCGCGCTTCGACGGGAAGTCGGTGACCGACAGGGATTGCTTAGTCAGGATCTCGAAGATGCCCTCAATCTGGTTCAGCCAAGACGCGCTCGTCGGCGTGTAGTGAAACTGCACGCGCGGGTGGGCCGCGAGCCAGGCGCGGACCGCCTCGGTGTTGTGCGTCGAGGAGTTGTCGAGCACGACGTGCAGGGCGCGATCGGGGTAGGTCCGCGCGACCTTCTTCAGGAAGCGAAGGAAGTCAGCCGACGTATGGGGTTGGACTGAAGCGGTGCGTGACCTTGCGAGTGGCGATCTCCAAGGCCGCGAACAGGTCGCGTACGCCGTGCCGCCGATAGTCGACGAACGGCGCGGCCGGTCCGCAGCGGCAACGGCCGCTGCGTGCATTCCAACGTCTGAATCGACGTCTTCTCGTCGACACTGAGCACGATCGCGTGTTCGGGCGGATGGAGATACAGCCCGACGACATCCGTCACCTTGGCCGCGCAGGCCGGATCGCGACTCACTTTGTACGTCCGCACGCGATGGGCCTTCAGGCCGTGCGCGCGGAGAATGTCTGACACGCAGCCCGCGGTGCTTCCGACGGCGTGGCCGAGCAGGGGGGCGTCCAGCGACTCCGCCCGGGCGGCGGCGACAGGGCCAGGTGCAGAATCTGTTCGACCGTCTCGGCGAGCACGGCATGGTCGCGGCGCCCGGCCTTCGGTTGATCCAGGAGCCCGTCCACGCCGCCCGCTACAAAACGGCCCCGAATCCGCGAGACCGCTCGGCCGACAGGTCGAGTTGCGCCGCAATCTCGACGCCGCTGATCCCCGCGGCACTCAAGAGCACGACGCGGGCGCGACGCACGACGCCCGCCGGCGCGGACGGGCGGGCGACCAGGGCTCTCGACTGTTCCTCTTGCGTGCGACTGACCTTCACGCCAAGGGTAATATGGGCCACCGTCAGAGTAGATCAGACACTTGATGCTATGTCAGCGACGATGCACTGGTCGATTGATGCTCAGCTCCAGCGGCACCATCAGGTCCTCGCGGAGGATCTCTCCGGGGTGAACGGGCGGCAGTCGACGGTTCTTCGTCATGGTCTTCGCCGGCTGAGCCAGGCACCATCCGCTGTCAGGCGCTGGCGGCGTAGCGCCTGACCTTGATCGAGGTCTCACGTTTGCGCGTCTGGGCGATATCCCAAGCCGACTGCATGCGCATCAAGGTATCCATCTTCACGCCGAACGCCTTCTCGAGCCGTAGCGCCATGTCGCCAGACAGGTCCGAACGACCGTTCAGCAGCATCGACAGCGCCGGCCGCGACACACCGAGTACCTTCGCTGCCGCCGAAATGGTCAGTTGCAGGGGTTCGATAATTTCGGTCTTGATGAAGTCGCCGGGATGCGGCGGGGAATGCATGGGCATGACGACTCTCTTGCTCAGTGGTAGTCCTCGAAGTTCACGTCGACGACCTCGTTGCCATCGATCCGGAACGTCAGCCGCCAGTTGCGGGTGACGTGGAGGCTCCAAGTGCCTCTGCGGTCGCCCGTGAGGCGATGAGCCTTCCAGACAGGGATGTCGCGTAATTCGCTCTCGTTCCCCATTGCTTCGAGGAACGCCAGCATCTTGCGCAGCTTGTCCACCGCGTCTGGCGGCAGTCCCTTGGCGTCGTCTTGCTCGAACAGCCTCCGGATGGCCTTGTGGATGAAGTTCCGGAGTTTCACCCGTAAAGTGTGCCTTTACGGCATACGCCCGTCAAGAGAGCCACCTGTCGATGCGTCGGACGCACTTCGGCACGAGTCGTCGCCAGCTCGTGCGTTCGGCAGACATGGCCAGCTCGACGATGTGTAGTGGATCCACCGCATCGTCGCGGAAATATTCACCGGCCGTCTGTCCCGCGGGACAGACGGCCGCACGCGTTGCCGACAGAAGCGTAGCCATCACGCACACGAACGAGACGCGCGATCGCTCGCAGTCCCTGGCCCACATCCTGCATGACACAAGGCCGGAGGTGCGTGGACGAGTATCCCGCTCGCACCCGTTCGCCCGGTGGGTATGGGAGGATGAACAGGTCGTGGCGATCACATCACGCGGCGATTCGCTCGATCTGGGAGGACTACAGACTGCGGCAAGGCAATTGGCGGGAGAGCTGCGTCACGTCGCACCTCGCAGCGCGTGGTGGCAGCGTACGCGCCATCTGCATCGTCTGCTTCACGAAGAGCGCGCGCTCGAGCGGGCGTATCTCGCGATTGCCGACGACGTCCGGCGCGCCGAGTCCGTGTCGCCGGCCGCCGAGTGGCTGCTCGACAACTTCCATCTCATCGCCAACGAAGTCCGCAGCATCCGCCACGATGTGCCGCGGGGATACTACCGCCGCCTGCCGAAGGTCCGGTTCGATGACGGCCGCGTGGTGGCGCGCGTCGAGGTCATGGCCGCCGAGGTCATCCGCCACAGCGAGGGCCGCATCGACGCCGAGCGACTGCGCAATTACGTCCTCGCGTACCAGTCCGTCTCGCCGCTGACGATCGGTGAGCTGTGGGCCTGGCCGAGCCTGCTCAAGGCTGCGCTCATCTCGTATGTCAGCGAACTCGCTGACGGCATCCGTCGCGCTCGTGAAGACATCGCACGTGCGGACACGGTACTGACGCGCATCGACGCGGCCGGAGCCGTGGAGCCGCGGGAGGCACTGGATCGCGACGCCAGTTTCCCGTTCGTCGTGCGGCTGCTCCAGCGCATCCGCGAGTACGGCGCGCATGCCGTGTCGGTGCGCGTGGCGCTCGACGAATGGTTGGCCAATCGTGACATGACGGCGGAGGACGCGATTCGCGTCGAGGGCCAGCGCGAAGCCGCCGATCACGTGTCGATGGCCAACGCCATCACGAGCCTGCGATTCTGCGCCACGTACGACTGGAGCGGCTTCGTCGAGTCGGTCAGTCACGTCGAGACCATCCTTCGCCACGATCCCGTCGGCATCTACGGCCGGATGGATTTCGCGAGTCGCGATCGGTACCGGCAATCGCTGGAGGCGCTCGCTGACGGCACCGGCGAGGGGCAGATTCGCGTCGCGCGACAGACGGTCGAAGCCGCGCGGACATCAGGCGCACGCCTCGAGAACGGGCGCGGCGCGCACGTCGGCTACTACCTGATCGGCCCCGGTCGCAGCCGTCTCGAAGCGAGCCTCGACCATCGTCTGGGCTTTTGGCGTGGCGTCAAACGCCTGCTCTGCGCGTATCCCACACCCGTCTATCTCGTCCCTATCGCGCTGCTCACCGCGACGCTGGTGGCGATTGCCATCGCGTATGCGCGCGTGTACGGCGGCTCGCCGGCGATGCTGCTGGCCATCGCGCTGCTCTCGCTGATCCCGGCCAGCGACCTCGCGACAGCGGCGTACCAGCGCTTCCTCGCGAGATTGATCCGGCCCCGCCGGCTGCCGCGGCTCGATCTCGAGGGCGGCATCCCCGAGCGCGGGCGGACGATGGTCATCGTGCCGACGCTGTTTCCGAACGTCGAGGCCGTCGTGGAGATGGTCGCGCACCTGGAGGTCCTCGCCCTTGGCAATCCCGACGACCGCCTGCACTTTGCCATCCTCAGCGACTTCACCGACGCCGATCGGCAGCACCTGTCGGGAGATGTCGACATTCTCCATGCCGCTCGCGAAGGCATCCGTGAACTGAACGCCCGTCACGGCAGCACACGGGGCGATCGGTTCTATCTGTTCCATCGCGATCGGCTCTGGAACGCGCAGGAGTCGCGCTGGATGGGGTGGGAGCGCAAGCGCGGCAAGATCGAGGAGTTCAATCGCCTGCTGCGCGGCGCCACGGACACGAGCTTCCATCACGTTGTCGGCGACCGCACGCTGCTGCCGGACATCCGCTACTGCCTCACGCTCGACAGCGATACACGGTTGCCGCGTGACGCGGCCCGCGAGCTCGTCGGCATCATCCTGCACCCGCTGAACCAGCCCGAAGTGGATCCGGCGCTGCGCCGCGTGATCGAGGGCTACGGCATCCTGCAGCCGCGCGTCAGCGTCACGTTGTCGAGTGCCGCGGGGTCGTTGTTCGCGCGCGTGTACTCTGGGCACACCGGCGTCGATCCGTACACGAAGGCCGTCTCTGACGTCTACCAGGACCTGTTCGGTGAAGGAATCTATGCCGGCAAGGGCCTGTACCACGTCGATGCGTTCATGGCGACGCTCGAAGATCGCGCGCCGGAGAATGCGCTGTTGTCGCACGACCTGTTCGAGGGACTGCATGCGCGCGCGGCATTGGTCAGCGACATCGAACTTGTCGACGACTATCCCTCCACCGTACTGGCGCACGTACGCCGGCAGCGTCGCTGGGTGCGCGGCGACTGGCAGATCCTGCTCTGGTTGTTCCCGTTCGTGCCGACGGCACAGGGCATGGCCCGCAACCAACTGCCGTGGATCAGCCGCTGGAAGATCGTCGACAATCTGCGTCGCAGCCTCGTGGCGCCGGCGCTGCTCGCGCTGCTCGTCGCGGGCTGGACCGTGCTGCCGGGCCATCCCGTCATCTGGACATTGATGGCGCTCGGCGTGACAGGTGCGGCCACGCTGCTCACGCTGGCCCGCGTCGTTGTGGCGCCGCTGCATGGACATTCGGTCGGCGTATTCCTGCGCGGACTCGCAGACGACGCCAGGACCGCGGCGGTGCAGGCGCTGCTCTCGCTGATGCTGCTGCCGTTCCATGCCTGGGAAATGGTGCGCGCCATCATCCTCACGCTGGTCCGGCTGGGCATCACGCACAGGCAACTGCTCGAATGGGAGACGGCATCGAGCGTCGCGGCAGCGGCCTCGCGCGTGCACGGCACGGCGGCGCTGCGGTTGTTCATCGTCCAGATGGCGTCGAGCCCGGTCGCAGCGGTGCTCATCGCGATCGCCGTGGCAGTGTCGCCGCAACGCGGCTGGATCGCCGCCTCGCCGTTCCTGCTCGGATGGTTCGCGGCACCGTTGTTCGCGTATCTCCTCAGCCAGCCTCGCGTGCCGCGTCTCCGTGCGCTGACGGTACACGAACGCAACCAGGTGCGGCGACTGGCGCGCAGGACGTGGCACTACTTCGAGGTGCTGATCGGACCTGACGACCACTGGCTGCCGCCAGACAACTTCCAGGAGACGCCGCAGCCCACGCTGGCGCGACGCACCTCGCCGACCAACATCGGCATGGGTCTGCTTGCCACACTGTCGGCCCGCGATCTCGGCTACATCACGACACGGGAGCTCGTCGATCGCACCGGCCACATGCTCGACACCTGCGAACGCCTCGAGCGGCACGAGGGCCATCTGCTCAACTGGTACGACACGTCGACGCTCGCGCCATTGTGGCCGCGCTACGTGTCGACGGTGGACAGCGGCAACTTCGTGGCGTCGCTGATCACGATGGCGTCGGGACTCGACGAGCTCGCGGCAGGGCCTCGTGCCGACACTCGTCTGGTCGACGGGCTGATCGACACGGCAACAGTCGTACGGGACATGACGTCCGGCAGCGGCGCGTGGGCGCCCGAGGACGCCGCCGCTGTCGAGACGCTCGAGGCAACAGCGTCACGGATCCTTGCCGAACTGCGTGCGGAACGATCGGCGCCAGACGCGTTGCCGGCGCTGGCGTCCGCCGGCATGGACGACGTCGATGCCGTGCTGACGACGGCCGTGACGTCTCCGATCGTGGCGTGGGCACAGGCCCTCCGCGGCGCGCTGGAGCGCGTGCTGCACGAGACTGGTCGTTCGACATCAGGCACCGGCTGCGACGAGCGTGCGGCACTGCTGGAACTGGCCCGGCGATGCCGCACGCTCGCAGACGAGATGCACTTCGGGTTCCTCTACGACAGGACTCGTCATCTCTTCTCGATCGGCTACCGGCTTGCCGATGCTGATGGACCGGGCGTGCTCGACAACTCGTTCTACGACCTGCTGGCCTCCGAGGCGCGGCTGGCGAGCTTCATCGCCATCGCGCGCGGAGACGTCCCGCAGCGCCACTGGTTCCATCTCGGGCGCCGCGCCGTCAGCGTCGATGGCATGCCGACGCTGCTGTCGTGGAGCGCGACGATGTTCGAGTACCTGATGCCGTCGCTGTTGATGCGGTCGTTCCCGGAGACGCTGCTCGACACGACCAGCCACGGTGCCGTCGCCCGTCAGGTGAGCTATGGGCGACAACGACAGGTCCCATGGGGCATCTCGGAGTCGGCGTACGACGTGCGCGATCGCGCCGACAACTACCAGTACAAGGCGTTCGGCGTGCCCGGACTCGGATTCAAGCGCGGCCTGGCCGACGACCTCGTGATCGCGCCGTATGCGACGGCGCTCGCACTGACAGTCAGCCCACAGGCCGCGCTGCGCAACTTCATCCGGCTGACCGCAGCAGGTGCCGAAGGCAGGTTCGGATACTACGAAGCCGTGGACTACACCCCGCGCAAGAGCCCGGACACCATCGACGGCGTTCGACGCGCCGGTGCACCGGAAGGCGTCGTGGTCCGGACGTTCATGGCGCACCACCAGGGCATGTCGCTGCTGGCGGCCACCAACCTCCTGCGCGACAACGTGATGGTCGCGCGCTTCCACGCCGACTCGCACGTGCGAGCGACCGAGCTCCTGCTGCAGGAACGTGTCCCCGCCGCAGCGGCGGCCGCGCCACCGCGTCCGGCGGAGTTGACGCGTGCGCCGTGGACGCCGCCGAGCATCCCGTTGCGCCGGTTCAGGACGGCGCACACCGTCGACCCGCACGCGCAGTACCTGTCCAACGGCACGTGGGTGACGGTGGTGACCAACGCGGGCGGCGGATCGAGCCGCTGGCGCGACATGGCCATCACTCGCTCGCGGGAGGACAGGACGATGGACGTCGGCGGGCAATGCCTTTACCTGCGCGACGTCCGTTCCGGCCTGCTGTGGTCGCCGACGTGGTTCCCGACCATGCGCGAGCCGGAGGAGTGCCTCATCACGTTCGCGGCCGACAAGGCCGTGTTCCGCCGTACGGACGACGATATCGAGTCGAGGCTCGACGTGGTCGTCTCGGCCGGGGACGATGTGGAAGTGCGCAGGCTGTCGCTGACCAACCACAGCGATCGTCCGCGCGAGATCGAGATCACCAGCTATGCCGAGATCGTGCTCGGGCGTCAGGCCGACGACCTGGCGCACCCCGCGTTCGGCAAGTTGTTCGTCCAGACCGAATATCTGCCCGACAGCAACGCGATCGTCTGCAGCCGTCGTCCTCGCTCCGAGCACGAACCGCGCGCATGGGCGTTCCACGTGCTCAGCGTCGACGGCCACATGTCGTCGCCCACCGAATGGGAGACGAGTCGTGTCCGCTTCCTCGGTCGCGGCCGTACGCTCGCCACGCCAATGGCGCTCGACGGCCGGCCCCTGACAGGGACGACGGGATCGGTGCTCGATCCGATCGTCAGCCTGCGCCAGCGTGTCAGGCTCGAGCCCGGCGGCTTTGCGCGGCTGGCGTTCGCGACGGGAGCGGCGGACTCGCGCGACCTGGCGATGACGCTCGCACAGCGCTATCACGATCCCGGCGCGGCCACGCGCGCCGGGGCGATGGCGTTCACGCACAGCCAGATGCTCCTTCGGCACCTGGGGATCTCGAGCGAACTCGCGCGCCAGTACGATCGGCTCGCGTCGCGCGTGCTGTATCTCGACGAGTCGCTGCGCGCCGATCCAGCGGCGCGGGCCCGCAACGCGCTGGGGCAGCCGGGACTCTGGGCGTACGGCATCTCCGGCGATCTGCCGATCCTCCTCGTGATGGTGCAGCAGGACGAGGATGTGCGATTGGCGCGTCACGCCCTGCAGGCACAGGAGTACTGGCGTCTCAAGGGCCTCCGCGCCGACGTCGTCATCGTCAACGAACAGCCGCCGGACTACCTCGATCAGATGCAGGAGCGGTTGACGGGGCTCGTCGGCAGCGGGTCGTGGGGCGGCTGGCGCGACAAGCCCGGCGGCGTCTTCCTGCTGCGCGGTGACGCGCTGTCGCCTGACGATCGCACGCTGCTGGCGTCGGTCTGTCGGGTGGAACTCACCGGTGCACGCGGTGAACTGTCCGAACAGCTCGATCGGCCGGCGCCCGCGGCACAGGCCGTCGAGACGCTCGTACCGCGCGTCGCGTCGGCGGATGTCGACCTGCCCATTGCCACCGAGATGCCGCCGCTGCTCATGAGCAACGGCCTTGGCGGCTTCACCGAAGACGGGTGCGAGTACGTGATGGCGGTGCGTGGCGACGTCGATACGCCGGCGCCGTGGTCGAACATCCTCGCCAATCCGGAGTTCGGCACGTTGATCACGGCGGCCGGTGCTGCCTTCACGTGGTCGGTCAACAGCCGCGAGCATCGCCTGACGCCGTTCGACAACGACCCGGTGGCCGAAGGCACGTCGGAAGCGATCTTCGTGAGGGACGACGACACGGGGCAGACGTGGGGGGCGACGCCGTCGCCGCTGCCGCGCGGTCCCGGCGACGCCTGGCAGGTGCGGCACGCGGCTGGCATCACGACGTTCGAGCGCGAGACCAGGCGACTGCGACAGCGGCTCGATGTGTTCGTGTTCCCCGATGCGCCTGTGAAGGCATCGCTGCTGACGATCACCAACACGTCGGACCATCCGCGGCGGCTCAGCGTGTTCGGATACAACGCATGGTCGCTCGGTCCGCCGGTCGCTGGCGTCGAGCGCTCCGTCGTCACCGCGCGCGATGGCGCGACGGGGGCCATCGTGGCGCGCAACCCGTGGATCGCGGAGTTTGCGTCGCGCGTCGCGTTTGCGTGGTGCAGCGAGCCGGTGCGTTCGATGACAGGCGATCGCACCGAGTTCATCGGTCGCAATCGATCGCTTGCCTCGCCCGCGGCGCTGACGATGGCGTCGCTGTCAGACAGGGTGGGCGCCGGACTCGATCCGTGTGCGGCGCTGCATGTGGAACTCCAACTGGCACCGCGCGAGTCTCGCCGCGTCGTGTTTCTCCTCGGTGAGGGCTCGTCCATGGACGACGTGGACGCCCTCGTCCATCGGTGTGGTGGTGCGGAGCGCATCGACGAGGGCAGGAGCGCGTCAGAGTCGCTGTGGGAGGACATCCTCGGCGCCGTCCAGGTCAGGACGCCGGACGACTCGTTCGACCTGATGATGAACAGGTGGCTGCTGTACCAGAACGTATCGTCGCGTCTCTGGGCTCGCACCGGGTTCTACCAGCCAGGCGGCGCGTACGGCTTCCGCGATCAGTTACAGGACGTGATGGCCCTGGGTTACAGCCGGCCCGACCTGTATCGGCAGCACCTCCTGCTGGCCGCGAGCCGGCAGTTCGTCGAAGGCGACGTCCAGCACTGGTGGCATCCGCCGACGGGCCGCGGCACGCGGACGCGCTGCTCGGACGACCTGCTGTGGCTGCCGTACGTGGTCGCGCAGTATCTGTCAGTGACCGGTGACGCATCGGTGCTCGACGAGGTCGTGCCGTTTCTCGAAGGACCGCCGCTGGCGGCCGATCAGCACGAGGTCTACGACCTGTGGCCGGTGTCGTCGCAATCGGCGTCGCTGTTCGAACATTGCGTCCGGGCGATCGAGCGTGGCCTGACGTCGGGACCGCACGGGCTACCGCTGATGGGCATCGGCGACTGGAACGACGGCATGAACCGCGTGGGCCACGAGGGACGCGGCGAGAGCGTGTGGCTCGGCTGGTTCCTCTACAGCGTGCTGACCGCGTTCGCGCCGATCGCGCAGGCACATGGACGCGGCGATCTCGCATCACGCTACCTGGCCGAAGCTCGGCGCCTTGCCGGCGCGCTGGAGTTGTCGTGGGACGGTAACTGGTACCGTCGCGGGTACTACGACGATGGCACGCCGCTCGGATCGGCCGACAGCGAGGAATGCCGGATCGATTCGATCAGCCAGTCGTGGGCCGTGCTGTCGGGTGCCGCGTCGCCACAGCGTGCGGAGCGGGCCATGGACGCCGTGCGCACGCACCTCGTGCGCCGCGATGCCGCGATCCTGCTGCTGCTCACGCCGGCCTTCGATCGCGGCGAGAAGGATCCGGGTTACATCAAGGGGTACATCCCCGGCATCAGGGAGAACGGCGGGCAGTACACCCATGCCGCGCTGTGGACCATCATGGCGCTCGCCCGCATGGGATACGGCGACGAGGTCGCCGAGTTGTTCCACATGGTCAATCCCGTGAACCACACGCGCGACGCGGCGGACGTCGAACGATATGTCACCGAGCCGTACGTGATCGACGGTGACGTGTACGCGCATCCCGAGCACGTCGGTCGCGGGGGCTGGTCCTGGTACACGGGGTCGGCCGGCTGGATGTATCGCACCGGACTCGAGAGCATCCTCGGGCTGCAGCGGCGCGGACAGGTGTTCGGCGTGGCGCCCTGCATCCCGCCGTCGTGGGATGGTTTCACGATCGCGTGGCGGGTCGGAGCCTCGTCGTACGGGATCGACGTCCTCAACCCAGACCATCGCAGTACCGGCGTCGCGTCCGTCACGCTCGACGGCATCGACACCGACCCGTGCGCCGTGCCGATCCTCGACGATGGTGCGTCGCACACGGTGGTCGTGACGATGGGCGAGCCTGGCTTGGAACACATGTGAGGGCCGGGCGTTCCCTTCACTAGGGCCGGGCTCGGAGAGCCGGCCCTGCCTACTGCGCTGACAGAGCGGCCTGCCCTGGCCACTGCGCCGACAGGTAGGCCGGCTCTCCGAGCCCGGCCCCATTGCCGACAGCCGCCGACGCCGTGGTGTACGCTGGCGGGATGGAACCTCGCGCGCGACGATGGACCGGTGGTCCGGGCCGGATGGCGGCCACGCTGCTGATCGTCTCATTGTCGGCCCCTGCCGTGCTGGCCCAGACCGTCATCAAGCTCCCCAGGAACAAGTACACGCCGCAGCAGGACGTCGAACTCGGACGCGAAGCCGCGGCGGAAGTGCGTCAGCAGTACCCGATTATCGAGAATCAGGAGATCGACAGGTACCTCGACGCCCTTGGAGCACGGCTCGTGGCCGCGGCGCCCGCCGAGTTCAAGGAGCCCGTCTTCGAATACTCCTTCACGCCCGTGAACCTGAAGGAGATCAACGCATTCGCGCTGCCGGGCGGGCCGATGTTCGTGCACCGCGGCATGTTCGACGCGGCGGCATCCGAAGGCGAAGTCGCCGGTGTGATGGCGCACGAACTCGCGCACGTCCTCCTGCGCCACGGCACGGCGAATGCGTCGAAGGCGCAGAATCCGTGGCTGCAACTCGGGCAGATTGCCGGCGCGATCGGCGGGGCGGTGGTCGGTGGCAGCGCCGGCGCGGCCATCGCGCAGGGCAGCCAGTTCGGTCTCGGCACGATCCTCCTGCGCTACAGCCGCGACTTCGAGAAGCAGGCCGACCTGCTGGGCGCGCAGATCATGGCGCGGGCCGGATACGACCCGCGTGCGCTCGCCAGGATGTTCGAGACGATCGCGCGCGAGTCGCGGTCGTCCGGCGGGACGCCGCAGTGGCTGAGCAGCCATCCCGATCCGGGTAATCGCACCCAGTACATCACGCGAGAAGCCGAGGCCCTGACGATCGCGCAGCCTGCCGACGAGCGGCAATTCGGTCAGATCAAGACGGCATTCGCCACCCTGCCTGCCGCCAAGTCGATGGGCGACCTCGCGAAGGCGTCGCCGGGGTCGGGTGGCGGCACCGGCACGGGCGCGGTCACCGCGGTCGGCACGCCGGGGCAGCCCGTGCCCGCGCCGTCGCGGCAGTACAAGGCCCTCAACGGCGGCCAGGTGTTCCAGGCCGACGTGCCGTCCAACTGGACGAGCCTGGCGTCGCGCAGCGCGATCAAGGCGGTGCCGCAGAACGGGTACGGCCAAGCCAACGGCCAGACGATCTTCACGCACGGTGTGGAATTCGGCTTGACACAGGCCGGTTCGCGCGACCTCCGTCAGGCGACGCAGTCGTGGCTCAACGCCGTGTCGCAGGGCAACCCGGGCCTGCGCATGGCCGGCAACCAGCAGTCCACGCGGATCTCCCGACGGTACGCGCTCGCCACGCCGCTGGTGAATCCGTCGCCGCTCGGCGGGCAGGAGCGCATCACCGTCTACACCACGTTCCTGGTGGACGGCACGCTGTTCTACTACCTGACCATCGCGCCGGACGCGGAAGTGGGCACGTACGCGCCGGTGTTCCAGCGGATCGGACAGTCCATCCGCCTGGCCGAAGCGCGCTGACGCGTGGCGGTCGTTCGCGTCAGAGCCACGTGGATCCTGCCGGTCGCGGCGCCGAAAATTCGCGACGGATGGATCGACGTCGATCCGGTCGGTCGCGAGATCCTCGCCGTCGGCACGCCCGAGGCGTTGTCGGGCAGACCGGCGGCAACGGTTGTCGATCTGCCGGGCGCGGTGATCCTGCCTGGCCTCGTCAACGCGCACACGCACCTCGAACTGTCGCATCTGGCCGGCGCCGTGCCGCCCGCGGATGACTTCGTCACCTGGGTGCGCGTGATGCTCGGCGTGCGCGCCGGCCTCTCCTCGTCCGTTGCGCATGTGGTCGAGGCGGTCGAGCGCGCCATCGCCAGCATGGAGGCGACAGGAACGGCCGCGGTGGGCGACATCGTGAACACCGACGTCGCCGTGCGGCCGCTCGGGGCGTCGACGCTGGCGGGCATCCACTGGCGCGAAGCGCTCGGCTTCACGCGCGACGCCGCGTCGCGCATCGCCGTCGAAGCGAGGCTCGGCGCCGTCCTCGCGCAGACGATCCTGACCGAGCAGGGCAGTGGGCGCGTCGTGGCGTCACTGGCACCGCACGCGCCGTACTCGACGTCGGCACCACTCATCCAGACGCTCGCGCAGGGCTATCTGCCTGTCTGTCCCATTTCGTCGATCCATCTTGCGGAGTCGTCCGAAGAGGTCGAATTCCTGGCCTCGGGGACGGGACCGTTCAGGGCCTTGCTCGACGACCTCGGTGCCTGGGACGAGGGATGGACGCCACCAGGACTGTCGCCCGTGGCGTATCTCCAGCAGATTGACGCGCTGCATGCGCGTCTGCTCGCCGTACACGGGACGCAGGCCACGCGGGAGGATCTCGGCATCCTGGCGGCCGCCGGCGCCTCGCTCGTGCTCTGCGCGCGCAGCAATCGGTGGGTCGGCAGCGGCGTACCGCCCGTGGCGGCGGCCGTCGACGCCGGCGTGTCCCTCGCCATCGGCACCGACAGCCTGGCCAGCGTGGAGGATCTCAATCTCTTCGCCGAACTGGCGTACCTGAGAACCGTGGCGCCCGAGGTGCCGGCGCCGACGTTGATCAGGGCGGCCACGCTCGGCGGGGCGCGGGCCCTGGGATGCGCCTCGCTCGGGCTGCTCGCACCGGGCGCGTCGAGCCGCGCGATCGTGCGCGTCCCTCCCGCCGGCGTGCGGGACGTGGAAGAATGGGTGGTGGCCGCAGCGTCGGACACGGCTGATCTGCGATGGCTCGACGAGATTGCCGCCGCTGTCCGCTGACGCGTGGCCACGAGACGCCGGCACCGAAACCTCCACGTCATGTTTCTCGAACGCCTCCGCACGTACCTCTCGTTCGTGCGCTTCAGCCACACGGTCTTCGCGCTGCCGTTCGCGCTTGTCGGAGCCCTGCTCGCGAGCCGCACCGTGCCGATGACGTGGGCGCGCGTGGGCTGGATCGTCCTGGCGATGGTGGCGGCCCGCAGCGCGGCGATGGCGTTCAACAGGCTCGTCGACGCGCGATGGGATGCGTTGAATCCGCGGACCGCCCAGCGCGAGATCCCGCGCGGCGCGATGTCGGCCCGCGAAGCCTGGCTGTTCCTCGCGGTAGCCGTCGTGGCGTTTCTGCTGGTGTGCGCGCAGATCAGCCGCCTGTGTCTGCTGCTCGCGCCTGTCGCGCTCGCGATCGTGTGCTGGTACTCGCTCGCCAAGCGCTACACGTGGGCGACGCAGTTCTTCCTCGGCCTTGCCATGGCCGTCGCTCCCGTGGGTGGCTGGATCGCGGCAGGCGGCACGGCGTCGTGGCAGCCTGTGTGGCTCGCGATCGCGATCGGCACATGGGTCGGTGGCTTCGACGTGCTGTATGCGTGCCAGGATGTCGACTTCGATCGTGCGCACGGCCTGCGCTCGATCCCGGTGCGGTTCGGCGTGTCGCGATCCATCGCGATCTCGCGCGTGCTGCACGTGATGACGATCGCCAGCCTGGCGATTCTCGGCGTCGTGGCCGGTCTCGGGCCCGTCCATCACGGTGGTGTGGTGCTGGTGGCGGCGCTGCTCGTCTTCGAGCAGTCGCTCGTGAGCGCGTCGGACCTCTCGCAGGTGAAGCGCGCGTTCGACATGAACGGGTGGGTGGGATTGCTGTACCTCGTCACGACAGGATTGAGTGTGTATGTCCGCTGAACCATCACGCCGGATCGTCGTGGCGATCACGGGCGCCAGCGGCGCGCTCTACGCGATGCGTACGCTCTCCGCGCTCCTGCAGCACGGTCAGCACGTGGATCTGATCGTCACCGAGTACGGGCGTCGCCTGCTCGTCGACGAGCTCGGAGCGCCGGCGCGCATCGACCGCCTGCAGTCCTATCTCGAGGAGACGTGGGGCGAAGGCGTGCGGCGCGGCGGCTGGACGCTCCACGCCAACAAGGATCTCGGGTCGCGACTGGCGAGCGGCAGTCGTGGCGCCGACGCGATGGTGATCGTCCCGTGCTCCATGAAGACGATGGCGGCGGTGGCCAACGGGCTGTCGCGATCGCTTGTCGAGCGCGCGGCAGACGTCATGCTGAAGGAGCGTCGCCAGGTGATCATCGTCCCGCGCGAGACGCCGATGAGCCTGCCGCAGCTGCGCAACATGGTGAGCTGCGCCGAAGCGGGCGCCGTGCTGCTGCCGGCGATGCCGGCGTTCTATCAACGTCCGCAGACCATTGCCGATCTCGCCGATTTCATGGCCGGACGCATCCTCTCGCTGCTGCACATCGACCACCAGCTCTATCCCGCGTGGGATCCGCCGGCGGACCGCACATGACGACGATCGGCCCGGAGCAGACGTACGGGGGCGTGAGCCCCGACACGGGGAAGGCGCCCGCGAAGATCGCGGGCATGTTCGACGCCATCGCCGGCAGGTACGATCTGCTGAACCACGTATTGAGCGGCGGCCAGGATCTCTACTGGCGCTGGCGCGCCGTGCGCCGGCTCCGCCTCACGGGCCGCGAGCGGGTGCTCGATCTGTGTACGGGCACGTGCGACGTCGCGCGCAGCATGGTGAAGCGGGGACTCGCCAGCCGCGTGCTGGGGATCGACTTCTCCGGCGAGATGCTGCGCGTGGGGCAGCGCAAGCTGCGCGCCGAAGGTCGTGATGGCGTGATCCGGTTGCTTCAGGGTGACGCGATGCGTCTGCCCGTCGCCTCCGGTTCGATGGATGCGGTGACCATCGCGTTCGGTATCCGCAACGTCCAGGACGCCCCAACGGCCCTGCACGAAGTGGCGCGCGTGCTGAAGGCTGGCGGCCGCCTCGCGATTCTCGAGTTCTCGACGCCGCGTCAGCCCGTCATCAGGGCCGCCTACCTGTGGTACTTCCGGAACGTGCTGCCCAGGCTGGGGCGCCTGATTTCGCGCCATGGCGAGGCGTACGCCTACCTGCCCGCGTCCGTGGAGAGCTTCACGCCGCCGGAGCGATTCGTGGCCGACATGCAGGCGGCGGGGCTGATTCGGTGCCAGGCCGTCCCTTTGACCCTGGGCGTCGTCTATCTGTACGTCGCGGAGCGGCCTGCGCAGTAGTGTGGTCTGCGGTCTCCGGCACCCCCTATACTTGACCCTGCCGGATGTTCATCGATCTCGAGGACCACCGACCCGAACCGCCGACCATGGATTCGGCCATGTCACGGCGCGAGGCCGTGATGATGTCGGTGTTCCTGCACGCGGCCATCTTCGCGCTCTTTCTGTTTGGCCCCCGGCTCCCGTTCATCAAGCAGTATCTGGCCCAGCAGGCTGCGGTGCAGCAGGCCGAGCAGGAGCGGTTGCAGGCGCTGGCGCAGCAACAGCGACAGCAGCAGCCGCGCTTCGTCTTCGTGCAGCCGAGGGTCGACATGCGGGCCGAGAGGCCGCGGGATACGGCGTCGCTGGCCGATCAGGACCGCGTGGCGCAGACGATGGAACGCGCGCCGAACGCCACCAACAGCCAGCCCTTGTCGCGTGGCAATTCGCTGGAGTTCGTCGAGCGCCAGTCGCAGCGCGATCTCGCGCGTGGGCGCGGCCCCGCACCCGAACCATCGGATGCCTTGCGTGAGGCGCAGGCGCAGCAGGCGCGCGCCGCGCAGCCCGCGCCACCGCAGAATCAGCCGACACCCGCGTCGCAGGCCGCCACCGACCAGGGGCTGAACGTGCGCGACGGCCAGTCGGGCCTGCTCGCCCGTGGCGACACAGGGATCGTGGCCAATCCGCAGGCGCGTACCTCGCCTGCCGCCGCGAGCGCTGCCGCGCGACCGCCCGGCGGGTCGCTCGGCCAGGCGCTGCGCAACCTCGAGAAGTACGTCCAGAACGAGGCGTTCAACAACCCCGACGGCGGCAATTCGCCATTCGGACCCTATATCCAGTTCGACACTAAGGGCGTCGAGTTCGGGCCGTTGATCCGGCGGTTCGTGGCGCAGATCAAGCGCAACTGGCTGATTCCCGAAGCCGCGATGATGATGAAGGGCCACGTGGTGATCACGTTCAACGTCCACAAGGACGGGCGGATCACCGATGTGATGGTGAAGCAGCCGTCTGGCATCGACGCGTTCGACCGCGCCGCGGCCAACTCGTTGCAATGGTCGAATCCGACAACGCCGCTGCCGCCGGAGTACCCGTCGCCCACGGCGTTCTTCACGGTCACGTTCTACTACAACGAACAGCCACCGTCGCAGTAGGGGCGGATGGCCATACGCCCCGCCGATCGCACAGAACAACAGCCCCTCCACGGCGCTCCCTCAGGCCGCCCGCGGC